>NZ_JAWDKC010000023.1:0-6051 GCF_032714515.1 Methanimicrococcus hacksteinii
AATCATCCTTAATCTATTCTAATCATCCTTAATCTATTCTAATCATCCTTAATCTATTCTAATCATCCTTAATCTATTCTAATCATCCTTAATCTATTCTAATCATCCTTAATCTATTCTAATCATCTTTAATCTGTTCTAATCATCTTTAATCTATTCTAATCATCTTTAATCTATTCTAATCATCTTTAATCTGTTCTAATCATCTTTAATCTGTTCTAATCATCTTTAATCTATTCTAATCATCTTTAATCTATTCTAATCATCCTTAATCTATTCTAATCATCTTTAATCTATTCTAATCATCTTTAATCTATTCTAATCATCTTTAATCTATTCTAATCATCTTTAATCTATTCTAATCATTTCTAATATCTTTCAAAAATCGGAAAATATTTGTTTCCCAAAGAGAACATTTAATTATTTTTACACATTTTATCTCTAAACTTATTCATAATCAGGTGCATAAAATGGAATTTTATTTGAAAGCTTCTTTGAAAACAAGTGCCGACCCCGTTGTCGGCAAAGAAGATATTGAAAAAATTATGGCGGAAGCCGAGAAGACGATTTTGGCCAAAGGCGCGCCGGCAGGCGAAGGCGCAAAAATCAAAAGCTGGTCTCTGAGCGACAAAAGCATTGACGTCGAATTGATGTCCGGCCGCTACGTTCGTGTTCATGACGCTGTCATGCGTCTTAAAAAAGCGTTGGCGGAAGCGCTCGGCAAAACGCATAAAATCGGCATTCGCGGACTTGATGCGGAAGTTTTCACGATTTCCGTTCCGGCAGAGCATGATTTGAAAAACAAGAAAATTCCGTACGTCAAATCCGTTGATTTCAATGACGGTAATCTTCTTTTGACGCTTGACGTCGGGGAAGCGGAAATGCGCAACCAGGTTCCCGATCGTATTTTAACGCTTGTTGAAGACAAAATGGAACAGGGCGACTACGGCGCAAAAGCCGAGCACTGGAATTTGCTTTGGGAAAGCGAAGACCGCGACTTCCATTATTCGGAAGATCCGACCGAAGATATGCTCAAACAAGGCTGGCTCAAAAGAGGCGCCGGCCGCGGCCAATGGATTCACGGCCCGGTGACAACGCGCTTGTTCCGCGTGTTTGAACAGATCGTCGTCGACGAAATTTTAGCGCCGCTCGGCTACGATGAAATGATTTTCCCGAAAATGGTCATGTGGGACATTTGGAAACATTCCGGTCACGCCAAAGGCATTTACCCCGAAATGTATTACGTTTGTCCGCCGAAAACACGCGACCCGGAATACTGGGAAGATGTGATGGATTATTACAAAGTGACGCACGAAGTGCCTGTTGAAATGCTCAAAGACAAGATCGGCGACCCGATCGGCGGCATGTGCTACGCTCAGTGTCCGCCGTCCTGGGGCTTTTTCCAGGGCGAAACAATTGCAAACGACAGTTTGCCGATTTTGATTTTCGACCGCTCGGGAACATCCCACCGCTACGAAAGCGGCGGCATCCACGGCATCGAACGTGTTGACGAATTCCACCGAATCGAATTGGTCTGGCTCGGCACAAAAGAGCAGGTTGTCGAAACCACCAAATTGCTTCAGGACCGCTACATGCACATTTTCAATGATCTTTTGGATCTGAAATGGCGCAAAGCATGGGTGACGCCGTGGTTCATGGCGCAGGAAGGCATTGCCGGCGTTGCCGCCGACGAAGTGACGGGAACGACTGACTACGAAGCGCCGCTGCCGTACCGCGGGGCGGAAGGCGAATGGCTTGAATTCCAAAACGTCAGTATCAACGGTGAAAAATATCCGAACGGCTTTAACGTGAAAAGCCAGAGCGGTGAAAAGCTTTGGAGCGGCTGTTCCGGTGTGGGTCTTGAAAGATGGACCGCCGTCTTTTTGGCGCAGCACGGACTGGATCCCGAGAAGTGGCCGCCTGAAGTTAAAAAGAGATTCGGTAAAATGCCGAAGCAAGTTAAATTCTTATGAATTCTATTGTTATTTAACTAATTTAAAAAAATATTTATATCCTGAAGTCTTTGTGAATATTAACCGTACATGCCAGGTTCTTTTAAAGAGCTCTGGCATGTCATATCCTTATTTTAATTCAATTTTGAAGTTATATCATGGAATATACAAAGCCGTTTCTTTCAATCAACGAACAAATTGAAAAGTTAAAATCGGATGGTATTTTATTCGATAAACTTGAATCGGATGCAGCTCTTTTCTTTCAAACTAATAATTTTTACAGATTCAAAGGATATGCTCTTTCTTTCCAAGATGAATCAAAAAAGTTTTCAAACGTTCATTTCAAAGATGTAACGGATTTATATTTCTTTGATCATCGATTACGTTTGCTGTTATTTGAAGCAATCAGCCAAATTGAAATTACATTAAGGGCACAAATTGTTTATCAATATGCTTTAAAATATGGCAGTCATTGGTATCTTGATTCTTCTTTGTTCAAAGAGGGGAATGATAAAATTGATTTTCACCAAAGTTTTTTGAATGCGGTAGATGACGAAATTTCAAGGAGCCGTGATCTTTTTATTTCTCATTATCAAGATATTTATTGTAAACCTACTCTCCCACCTTGTTGGATGTGCCTCGAAGTTATCAGTTTCGGTTCTCTTTCCAAAAAATTATATTCAAATTTGGTTGAAAATGAATGTAAAACTGCTATTGCAGCTTATTTTGGTGTCAGTCCGACAATTTTACAAAGTTGGCTAAATCATATTGCTGTCATTCGCAATATTTGTGCTCATCACAGCAGATTATGGAATCGAACACTGCCGCGTATTCAAAATAACTCTAAGTATTACATTCGATTTCAAGGCTCCAAAAATATTTGCATTTCTGTTTAGTGTATTCAATATTTATTAGATAACATTGATCCGTCAAACACATTTGAGAAACGGTTTTTAATTTTAGTGAATGATTTAATTATGTCTGTTCAACATTCTAATATTAACCCAAAGGAAGTCGGATTTCCTCAAAAATGGGATGGCGAAAAATATTGGAAACTTCAATGATTATTTCAAAACAGAGAAAATAAATAATCGTTCTGCATTACAAGTTTCATGTTATACGCGTTTGAGCTGTCGGGCGAACATCCTGAAATTCCCGCGGCCGAAGTTTTGAGTGTTCTTTCTTCCAACGGGTTAGAATATTCTGTTTTTGAAAATTATTTGAGCTGTCTCGTTGTTGATATTTTTTCGGATTCCGTTTCGGATGAGGATATCTTTTGGATGATGCGAAATGTCATGCCGGATGTTTTGGCGATGACGCATTCGATTTCAAAAGTGATTGAGATTACTGATGTCGACGAAGAAGCGATTTTGTCGGCGGCCGAGCGGTTTCATGCGACGGATTATTTGAAAGAGGATGAAACTTTTGTCGTTCGCGCCAAGCGTCTCGGGGACAATTCTGTTTTGAAGTCCGTTGATTTGGAAGGCAAAATCGGCGGCCGGATTTACCGTCAGGGTTTTCGCGCGTCTTTGAAAGGCGCTGATGTCACTTTCAGGCTGACGCTGACGGATAAGGCGGTGTTCGGGGTTTTGGCAGCAGCCGTTGACCGCGGGGCTTATGAGCACCGGTCGCCTCAGAAAAAACCGTTCTTCTATCCGGGCGTTCTGATGCCGCGTGTTGCGCGGGCGCTGTCCAATATTGCGGGCGCCAAGACGGATGCTGTTGTCGTCGATCCGTTTTGCGGAACGGCGGGAATTCTGCTTGAAGCGGGTCTGCTCGGATCTGTTGTTCTCGGCGTTGACGCGCAGGAGAAAATCGTCGTCGGGGCAGCCGTCAATTTGGGCGGGTATGCGCAGTCGACGGGCGAACTGCTTTCCAAAGAAGAGCGTGAAACAAGCACGGATTTGATTCGATATGATCTGTTTGTCGGCGATGCCTGCGGTCTGCCGTTTGAAGACGGGATTGCGGACGCCGTTATCACCGATCCGCCTTACGGACGGTCGGCGGCGATTAAAGCGGAATCTTTGGAACGCCTTTACGACGAATCTTTTAAAGAAATGTTCCGGGTTTTGAAAATCGGGAAAAAGGCGGTTGTCGTTTCCGAAATCGAAGTTGAAAAATTTGCGCTTGACGCCGGTTTTCAAATCGAAAACATTTACAAACAGCGCGTTCATAAAAGTTTGACAAGAACGATTACGGTTTTGAATAAAAATTGAAAAATCAGAGTCTGTTTTTATTTCATTTTTTAAATTGCTGCCGTTCGCGCGCAGCGGCGCATTTTGATTCAGTCCAAATCCTGTCCTTTTTCGGGCTGCATGACGAATTGTTCCAAAATGGTTGAAATCACGAGGAAGCGATTGGATTCCCGCGTGTAAAAATCGTTGGTGTGCTTGATTGCATAATTGTCAATCATCCATTCGGGCTCGGGATCGTATTGAACTTCCAGGAAGATTAATCCGTAGGCCGGCGCGGGTTCGATTCCTTCTTCGTAATTGTCGGGATCCAGCATTTTGCCGATCCATTCGATGTCTCTTGTGCCGTTTCCGACAAGTGTTAAAGCGGAGACGATTTTTCGAATCATATTCCACAAATAAGCGTTGGCAACAATGTCGATTTTGATGACGGGGCCTTGGCTTCGGATGTCCAGTTTCTCGACTTTTCGAACGGTGGACCTCGGATTGTTTTTATCTTTTTTGGCAAAATTTGAAAAGTTGTGTTCGCCGATAAAAAGTTTGGCCGCGTCTCTCATTTTTGAAATGTCGTGTTCGTCGGCGTTTAAAACATATCTGTATTTTCGGCGGACGGCATGACGGCGCGGGTCGAAGTCATCGGAAACTTCGGCGTAGGCCCATGCCCAAACGTCGCGCGGAAGCTTCGAATTCAATATGCGCGGCAGTGCCATGCGCGGATTGTCGGTCAAAAAAGTCACCACTTGGCTGACGGAATGAACGCCGGCATCCGTTCGGCCGGATGAGGAAAGGTCAGCCGTTTCGGTATCGGTTATGACGCCGATTTCCAAAAGTGCCTTTAACAGTTCGCCTTCAACGGTTCTTTTGTCCGGCTGAATCTGGGATCCTGAAAAATGTGTTCCCTCATATCCGATTTTGAGTGCAACTTTCATGGTCATCGCTGAGTTTTTTAATTTTTAATAATTTCTTATTATAACTCAACGATTTATTTATTCATTCCGATTTGACAACCTTTTTAACGGTGGCGTATTCGATGACCCAAATGACAACGCAGACGAAAAGAGCGCCGGCGATAAACCAAAAGGCGTGATAATTCATTAAATTGAAAAACCAGTCGTTAAATGACATAATAGATTCATGGATGAATGATCCGCCGCCGCTTACGGCATCTGCGCCGGCCATAGCGGCATCTTCCGCCATTTCAGGCGCAGCCATCACTGAACTTTTCATCATGGCCGCGTTTTCTTTTTCCCAATGGCTTTGATAAATGTAATTTAAACCGAATCCCGCAAAAGCGGCGGCAACAAATGCAAATGCGTATTTTTGAATCATTGAAATCAATGAAATACGGCTCATTTTTTCGGGCGCGAAAATGATGACTTTCTCCGGCGCCTCGTAAATCTTGACTTGGCGTCCTTTTTCGCTGTATTTGATGCGCTGAATGCGGACCAAATCGTGTTCGACCATCTGATCGATGTTGTATTTGACGGTTGTGAGCGGAATTTCTAATTTTTCGGAAACTTCGCTTGCCGAGAGTTTTTCTTTTTTCAGCAAATCCAATATTTTCATGGACGTGTCATTGGATAAAATCTGCCGGATTTTTTTAGAATCTTCATTGACCGGAATGACGACAACGGAATCTGCGTCAAATGTTTCGAAACTTTCGGGGCTGCCGTCGGATTTTGGTCCAAGGTTATCGGCCGTATCTTTGGAGGTTGTGCCGGCTGTGGTCATAAATATCATGTCCTGTTCGTTTTTTGCAAGTTTATTTTTGCAGGTTTAATTTTGCAGGTTTAATTTTGCAGGTTTAATTTTGCAGGTTTAATTTTGCAGGTTTAATTTTGCAGGTTTAATTTTGCAGGTTTAATTTTGCAGGTTTAATTTTGCAGGTTTAATTTTGCAGGTTTAAT
>NZ_JAWDKC010000024.1:0-50049 GCF_032714515.1 Methanimicrococcus hacksteinii
ATTCCAGTGCCGGCATTTCCCGTTACGGTTACACTTTCGTCGGCTGGAACACCGCCTCTGACGGCAGCGGTTCCTCTTACGCTGAAAACGATCCTGTTGCTTTAACTTCCGCAACTGTTGATTTGTACGCCGTTTGGACTCTCGATTCCGACAATTACGAACTCATTTACCATTCAGGTTTGGGAGCTCCGGAAGAAACATGGACAGTTTCTCCGTTAACAGAAAACCAAAAACACCAACTTCTCAACGAATTCGATGTCGGTTTCTCAAATCCCAACCACATCTTAATCGGCTGGTCAACTGACTTGCTTGCAGCACAAGTAGATCACCTCATAGGCAGCATCTTCATAATGCCCGCAAACAACGTAGATCTCTACGCCGTCTGGGGAGCCGCAACCTACACCTATTCAATTGAATACTATCCCAACGGCGCCGATACCCCCTCCGGAAAACCCGGCACACCGGCAATTGAATATTTCGAAAATGGCAACGGAGTTTCACTTAAACTTCCGTCAGAATTAGGATTTGAAAAAGCAGGTTATGTAATTGCAGGCTGGGCTGGTACTGAAAATGGTCAGATTGGTTATGATACAACAGCTTCTGTGAGCCCTGCGACACCTTCTTTGAAGCTTTATGCCGTTTGGGGCGTCAAAACAGAAGGCGATCACACCGTAACTTATGATGCCGGCGGCAAAACGATTGAATCCGACGGAGATCAACTTCCCCAATCAAGCAAATTCGATGAAGACGGCCATGTTGATGTTCCTGACGGATCCGGAATGATTGTTGAAAGCTACAAATTTGCAGGTTGGAAATCTAATAAGCCTGTTGAAGTTGAAGGTGATTTGTTGACTGATACATTTATCGGCGACGGCACAGAATTCTTCTATATGCCTGCCAGCGATGTCACATTAACAGCTCAATGGACTGAAGATAACGGTCCGTATTATGTCGAATACGACGGCAACGGCTACACCGGTTTTGACATTCCCGAAGATTTGGACGATTACGTATACAAAGAAAAAGTCATTGTCAAATCTTCACACGGAATGGATTACGAAGGTTACACCTTCAAAAACTGGAACACCAAAGCAGACGGAACCGGAACATCTTACAAAGCCGGCGACACTTTCAGAATCACTGAAGACACAACGCTTTACGCCCAATGGCACAAAGCAGAAAGTTCCGGCGGAGGCAGCGGTTCCGGAACCGGCGGCGCAACAGTCGTTGACCCGACACCTTCGCCCGGTCCCGGCCCTGATCCCGAACCTGAGCCCGGCCCCGGTCCGGAACCCGAACCGCCGGCCGAGCCGAACAAAGCAATGATTTACCTGATTTATCTCATTGCAGCCGCAGTCTTTGTCTTCCTTTACAGAAGAGAAGACGAAATTGACAAAGACTTTGCAGAAAATACAGAAAATGCAGAAGAAATGTAAGTCCGTTGAATAACGGATTTCATTTCCTTTAATTTTTTAAAAACGAATCAGTCGGCAGCAAATTTTTCAAATCATTCATTCAAACAATCCTCGTTTTTGAAAATTCCCCGGCCGCATTTTTCGAGGCTGCTGCCCGCGCGCGAGCCGCACAAATTTAAAAAAGTAAAAAAATTTCAGATTCCTTTACATGAAATCTGTCAATGACGTCTTCTTAATCTTATGATTCTCAAACGTCTGAATAATGTCCTGCTCCAAAAGCTCAATCCGTTCCAGCGTGTATTCCGACACATGATACTTAATCGCGACTTCTTTGGAAACTTCCACATATTTCCGGACCGCGCCCTCGTGGACCGTTAAAATAATGTTTCCGCCGCCGCATTTCGGGCACGTTCCCGTCAAAGGCGGACGCCGGTATTTTGCCTCACATTTAATGCAGCGGAAAGTCTGTTTGGAAAAAGCGCGCAGATTGCCCATAATGTCCGGCAGGAAATGCGATTTTAAAACAAGTTCCGCGACATTTGACTCATCCACCGCGCGAATCTTTTCGGCCAGCTGAAGCTGCGCTTCCATCTTGTCCGTCATCGAATCAAGCGTCTTGTACGCCGAAAACGCGGGGCCTTTCGCAATATCCGTTGTGTCATGCGTAAACATGAAATTCTCATACTGGTCCGGCGTCTTCAAACGGCCGCTGACCAAATCCATTTTCTTTGAAATTTCCGCCGGATTTTTGTACTCTTCCGTCGCCAAATAAAACTCGTGCGGGTAGCGGGCACACATGTCGATGTTATGCGCTTCCTTATCAATTTCATTCGGATCGATCCGAATTGTCAGAACGAGCGGCGCATCCATTTGGCCGCCGCGCTTGTCCGGCAAGTATTCGCGCGAAAAATTCAGCATTCCGTCCAAGAGCAGCATCACACAGTCTTCGTCCCCGTCACAGTTCCGGCGCTTTGAAGCGTGGAAGTACGGGTGTGCAAAGCCGACAGATGCCTTTGTAAAACCGACCAGACGGCCCAAAACACCGGCGGACGTGTGCGGCGCAAGGCCGATGACCATCACGCCCAGCATATCATTGACCGTTTTGCAATTATAATACGGCTCAACCCCGTAATACCGTTTCAGAAGGTCGTCGACATACTGCGTCGTCTTTAACAGATATTCGGCACAGTCAACGGAAACAATCAAATCCTGAACAAATAAGCAGACAACCTGATCGTCCGAAACCAAATTCTTGCCGTAAATATCTTTTTCATAACCCAGCTTTTTCAAATCTTCCGCCGTAATCCCGAGCTCGTCGGCGCGGATGTGTGTGAGCGGAATGTCCGACATATCGTAGCGGACCGTTCCGTCCTTGAAAATATAAACTTCATGAAGCGCGCGCAAAATGCCTTTTTCAAGCGGCTCGGGCGTTTTGGCCCGGCTCATCAGTTCTTTGACGCCTTTAATCAAATCAAAATTGTCGCGCACGCCCAAACGCTCAATCGCTTCCTTATAGACCGACCGGAATTCGATTGCAATCTTGCGGCCGCCCATCGTCGGCTTTTCACATTTCGGGCATTTCGAATCGGACGTTTCAATCGAACAGCGCGGGCAGAACAGCCGCTCAATCGTAAATTCGCCGCAGCCGCAGCGCCATTTGTGCGTTTCGCGCCCGCAGCGCGGACAGACGCGCATCCCGATTTTAATTTCAAATTTGCCGGTTTTGGCGTTCATATCTTCCCGATATTCGGAAGCGTTCACCAGGTTTCTCGTCTTTCCGCCATGCTCGCCGATCGGGAACAAAACTTGAGCCGCCGGCGACATTTTTCGAAGCGCCGATTTCTCGGGCCGTCCCATACGCGCGCCGATTCTCGAAGGCGCGCGGGGTTTGACAGTCATTTTTGAAATCCGGCACACCGCATCAACCGCCGTTTCAATACCGGCCGATTTGATTTCTTCCGCCGTCCAGAATTTCTGAATCGCGCCGCCCGCCCCGACCGTTAAGCCGAGCGATTTCAGAATATGAGTCGGCGGGGCGATTAAAATCATTTTTTCATCGCCGATTTCCCGAACAATATGCAGAATTAAAATATTTTCAAGACGGCTTTTCATTCCGTTCTTCAGCGCCGTTTCGTACGGGAGCGCCAAATACTGCTTTTCTTCGATTTGGTTCTCATCGCCTTGGTTCTCATCGCCTTGGTTCTCATCGCCTTGGTTCTCTTCGCTGTCTTTTTCCGTGTCCGTATAATTGATCAGTTTACCGCTTTCGGCAATAAATGCCGCCAGCTCATCCAGTTCTTCGATATACAGATCATGCCATAAATAATTGAAATCAGGGTGAAGCGGAATGCCGTTTTCGGCAAACCGAAGCGCATCTTCTTCAGAAATATGCTCCAGTTTTTTAATGTCGGCGGGATTTTGGAAATGCTTTTCGTCAAGCTTTTTCTCGTTCTTTAAACGATTGTACTCGTTTTCGTAATCGTAAAGCCACCATTCAAAACAATAAGGCGACGGCATCAGCTGGTGATTGTTTTCCAAAAAGTCGCCGAAGTTGAACAAAATTTCGCCGACATCAATGATATAATCAATATCGGGTTTAATCAAAAGTGCTGTTTTTTCATCGTCGGCGCGAATCACGTCGCCGTTTTTCAGGCGGACGGTCGGCCCTTCAATCGAGTCGACGGCAGCCATTCCCGCGGCTTTTCCGGGTCTTTCCACTTTCAGCTGCGTTCCGTTCGTAATGAAATCGCCGAGAATAAACATAGAAGACGGGTTAATGCCGGCCGCGGCAAACGATGTGTTCCGAGAACGGCCGTATCTTAAACGAAATCCGCCTTCTCTTGACGGGTGTGAAAAAAGCGGCCGGCCGGCAATCAAATCCTGAATGTATTTGGTTTTGGGCTTAATCTTCAGCGTCACGGATCCGGGGCGGCCGGCAGCGGCAGGCGTGTCGTCGCCGCCTTTCTTCTCTTCCGTCTTCGTTCCGGCAATCAGCTTGTCTAAAAATTCCCATCCGTCCATTTTCAAATTGTCAACGTGCTTCTTCACCTTCGGCGCTTTCAAAATCATGCCTTCGGCAATCACAAGCGCCATACCGCCGCGAAGACGGTTTCCGGGAATTTCAGGCATGTTTCTGTACCCTTCCACTTCCGCTTCTTCCGTCGCGTCGCCGTCAACGCAGACCGGACAATTCTCGACGATAAGACGGATTTCATCGTCCGTCGGCGAATACTGAAGCGATGCGGTCCGCTTGTAAATCCGAATCTCTTCGGCATAGCGCTCCACCAGCTCTTTGCGCGGCTTAAAACGGTCCAGTCCCATGCTGCGGCGCACATAGTCGCCGACCAAAACAGAAAGTGCCTGCGCGGTTCCGCCGGCGCTTCGAATCGGGCCCGAATAATAAATTCTCAAATATTCCGTTCCGTCATTGTTTTTATCAATCTTGACTTCGGCAATCCCTTCAATGGGCGCCGCAACGACGCCTTCCGTAATGACCGCCATCGACACGCGGATTGCGGCATCGACAGCTGCTTCCCTGTTTTTGAAATTGCCGACTTTTCCGTCCGCAATTTCCTTGCCGATCTGAAGCGCGGCTTCTTCACGATTTTTGCCTTCCTCTTCGATTTCTCTTATACGGGCGGCAACACCTTTGACGCCGATTAAATTTTCGACACGGTCCGCCAAGTCTTTGGCAAGCGGAATTTCCACATTCGGGTGCGGGTCTTCTCCGCGGGCGCGGGCAATATTTGCAATCTCCATTTCTTTGTGCAGCTTTTCCTCAAGTCCTGCGAAATATTTCTGCATGAAGTCGCTTTGCGCCGGTTTTTTTTCCATTCTTTTGACCCGTCATTTCAATGAAAAATCATCTTGAAAATCAAGACATAATAAAGATAAATTGAAAAATGAATTAAAAAATTATTGAAAAATGAATTGAAAATTAAAACTTAAAGTTTAAAAATTTAATTTTAAGCTTTTCTCATCTTGTTGGCCATCATAAGCTGGAAAACGATGGTCAGAACAATGATAAAAGCGCCGGCAAAAACCAAACCCTGGCCGATTTTTGTCATCAACGGGCTGAGGTCCAAAATCATCAAAAGAAAACCGCCGACAACAATCACCAAATTGATGATATTAATTGTCTTAACCGTCTCATTGATTTGTTTTCCTTGCGATCTGCTTTTTACTCTTGCTTTTTTTTCGGCATTCATTCTATTTCCCCCAAACATTCTTTAATAGCTGATATATCCAGCCCGCCTTCTCTTAAAATTTTCGGCGGTGTCATTGTTAAGTCAATAATTGTTGACGGTTTTTGAAATTTTGTTTCGCCGCCGTCAACGAGAACATCAATTTTTCCGTTCAAATCCGAAAACACGTCCTCCGCGCTTTTCGGCTCTCTGCTGTCCGACAAATTCGCGCTCGGACATGCCAGCGGCCCGGCCCGCCTGACGATTTCAAGCGCTGCCGGATGTGCCGGGACGCGCAGTCCGACCGTTTGCTTTCCGCCCGTCACGCTGTCCGGAATGTCTTTTCTTTTCTTTAAAATAATTGTCAGCGGCCCCGGCCAAAACCGGGCGGCAAGCAATTGCGCTTCTTTCGGGATGTCTTCTGCAATTTTTTCCATTTCTTCCGCCGATGAAATCAATATGCTGAGCGGTTTATCGGAAGGCCTGCCTTTTGCCCGATAGATGCTTAACACAGCATTTTCGTCTGAAATACAGGCGCCCAGTCCGTAAACTGTTTCCGTCGGAAACGCGGCGGTTTTTCCGGATTTCAAAGCGTCGGCTGCCGCAGTGACGGCCGTCTCAAAATCTTCCAAAGAATACACTTCGGTTTCCGGCATAAAATCCCGCCAAAAAAAGAATTTACCGGCTTAAAGGCCGGTACCGTATCTTAAAACGGCAACAATGCCGCCGAAAGCGGACATCAGCTGGTTGCCTTCATCAAAGTCTGTTGAAATAAAGTGAACGACGGCATTGGATTTGTCGGCCATTTCCGACAGCTCGTCAACAACGTCTCGAATTTCAACATCGGCCAATTCCGCGCCGCATTTGGAACAATTGCCCAAATTCGGGATGTGTTCGCCGGGACGCCAGGTGCGTGTTTTTTGGTTCAGTTCGCCGCAGTTCTGACAGGTCGCCGTCATTCTTTCCGCTCTTAAGTCTTCGGAAAGAATCAGCATTTCAACGGCGTTGATTTCCAAGTTCGCGCGAACGCTTTTTTCACCGTAGGACGCGCGTCCGGATTCGGCAATCAATTCTTTGAAGAATTGCTTCATGATGTTTTTCTGCTCCATCAGCTCCAAATCCGTGAGCTTATCGGCAGCGGCATTCACAAGTTCGTGAAGGCCGGATTCATCCGTGTAAGCGACATCGAAAAGACCGATAATCTTTTTCGTGAGTTCGTGGTGGAAAAATTCCCCGTCATAAAACTCTTCTTTTGTCGGGGACGGGCCGCCGATTAAGATGCCTTTGAGTTCCTTCGGCTCAACCGTCAGAAAAATTTCACTGGCCGCGTCGCCGATTCTTTTGTAGAAATCGTGAATCGCAATCAATCTCAAACTTTGGAAACGCTGGGCACTTTGACCGCCTTTGCGCTGTTTGCCGGGAACGGTGGATGTCAGTCTTCGGTGTGATTCGATTTTTTTGCCGACAAGCGTTCCGATTGTGGCTTCTCTTCTGTCCATCACAAGAAGGCCGAACGTTCCTTTTTCTTTGAGCATATATTCCAAAGGCTCTAAGAAAAATTCGGAATTGCAGTGGTATTTGTATGTGATAATCGGTTCGGGCGGATTAATCACGTAACTTTCCATGCTGGTTTTGTTGGCGCCGATGTCAACGGCACCCGTAAAATACACGATGCCGTTTGCAGGCACTTTGTCCAAATATCTGAGTTTTGCAAGAAGCGAGTCAATCGCGCCTTGAACATTTGTTTTTGTCAATTTGGATTTGATGTTTGAGGCTTGGCTGTGCTCTTCTCTTAAGTCTGCCGCGACATCCGATATTTGTTTGTCGGGGGGAATGTAAAGTGAGACCAGTTCCGTGCTTCTGCCTTTTTTGTCGCGGAGGATCTCAAGCGTTTTTTTAAATTCGTATTTGTCATGTGCTGACGTTTCTGCCATAATAAATATACTCCGATAATTCAATAATTTTTAAAAGAATAAAAATAAAATAATCAACAGTTGTCATTCGATTCAATTTTCCTTTGGCAGCTTCCGCCGATCAATTCTCCAATCAATTCTTTGATCAGCTCTTTGATCCGTTTTCCGATCCTTTTTTGATCGGTCCTCTGATCAGCCGCCCTGAATCTGTCAACCGTTTCTGAAATAATTTTGCGCCATAATTCTCAATTTGTTTCTTTTGAATTTGAAACTTAAAAGAACTCATAAATTATAAACTAATCTCATAAAACGAGAAATTAAATTATTTTCGTTTTTATTGTTCAAAACAAAAAACTGTTAAAATAAGTACGCCCCGACTGAGATTCGAACTCAGGTCGAAAGCTCCGGAGGCTCTCAGGATATCCGCTACCCTATCGGGGCTTTTTGTTTTATTTATTTTTAATTATTTATCGATAATTCGATAATACGAACAAAAATGCGCTTTTTTTATTTATTGTTTTACGGACTGTGTTCGAAAGTTTTCCGTTTTTAATTTGACTTCAGTCTTGACTTTCAGTTTTTAATTTTCGTTTATTTAAATAACACATTCACATAAAACAAAAAAGGCGGTCATTTTTTAAAAACGACCGCCGTCTTTTTTTCAGCGTCCCGACTGAGACTCGAACTCAGGTCGAAAGCTCCGCAGGCTTCCAGGATATCCACTACCCTATCAGGACACGCTGAGAAGTATGAATAGGTCATCTGGAATATAAACCTTATTATCGGAACAAACTCAACGCGTCAAACCCGAATGATTGAACTGAAAGAATGAAATCATTGAGTTGAAGATTGAATTAATTGAAACTGAAAGAATGAAATCATTGAGTTGAAGATTGAATTAATTGAAACTGAAAATTGAATTGATTGAAACTGAATATTGAATTAATTGAAACTGAAAATTGAATAAATCGAGCCGAAAATAAAATAATCAAATCAAAAATTGAATGATTTTCGCCGAAAATTGAAAAATGAATGTTTTCGCCGAAAAATAAAAATGACTGCAAAGGATTGAATTTACCCTTCGTCCAAAATAATTTCTGCCGGATCGCTCGGGTCGGGATACATTTTGACCAGCATCTTGTAGCAGGATTTGAGAATAATTTTGCAGAAAATGTATATCGGGACGGCGAAAATCAATCCGAAAACGCCGGCAAGTTTCAGGCCGGCAAGCGTTAAAATAACGGCCGTAAACGAGCTCACCTTTACGGTTTTCATGACCATGTTCGGCAAGATGAAGAAGTAATCAAAGAGCTGAATCACGGTGATTATGCCGATTGCGGAAAACATGATTTCCGTTCCGAGCGTATAGGCGTAAACAGTCACGGGAATTGCCGGGAGCGCAAATCCGACATACGGGACGAAGTTGAACAGGCCGATTAAAACGCCTGCAAGCAGCCAATGCGGAAGACCGATCACATAGAATCCGGCGCAGTAAAGGAATGTGATGATGACAATTTCAATCACTTTCATAATCGTAAAAGCACCCATGTCATTAACGATATTCTGCATTGCAAATCCGACGGTCTCTTTGTATTTTTCGGGAACCATCGCAATGAATTTGCTGCGTATATTTCCTCTGTCTTTGAAATAATAGCCCGCCATAATCGGAATAATCAAACAGGCCGCAAATATTGTTGATCCGATAAAAGATAACGTCTCGGTGGTCGAACTCATCAGACCGCTTCCGGCCGTCAGTACGGATTGGATCAGATTTGTCGCGCTTAAGTCAAATGAAAACAAAAGCGGCACAGAACTGTTCGAAGCATCGGAAGTGTTTGTTGTATTATTCTGTGAGTCATTTGCCGGCGTCGGCGGCGGTCCGGCTCCCGTGTCTGATCCGCTGCCGGAATTATTTATTCCGTTTTCCTGAAATTCCCTGTCCAGGAAAGTTTCATTGAATGAAATGTTTGTCAAATTTTCTGCCATGTCTTCGGCTGTTTCGTTGTATTGTCCGGTAAAATCTTCCAATGTTTCAATGACCGTGCTGACATTGTTTACAAGATGAACCGCTCCTGAAAAAAGCAGCAGTACCGCAATAAGAATCACTGATACGGAACTGATTACGGCAATCACTTTTCGTTCTTTTGCCGAATACTTTTGAGTTGCCTTCGAAAACATGTCGACGATTTTGCTCAGCGAAACCGTCACTAAAACACCCAGCACCAGCGCGATAAAAACAGGCTTAATGTAAAAGAGAAACGCAATCACTATAAAAAGAAGCGCAGTGACAACAGCCATATACTGCCACACTTTTTTATTTATTGACAATCCCATTTGAATCTCCGGCCTGTAATAATTATCAATTATCTGTTTTTATTCATTTTCCGTTTTGTTAATTATCCGTTTTGCTCATTTTCCGTTTTGTTAATTTAATGCGAGTAGGTTGTTTTTCTTATTATAGTTTTCATTCAATTCCATTTATAATTTTCACTCATTTTGTTCGATTTATTTGTTTTTGCTGATATTTTCCGGTTCATTTTCATTTTTTTATGTTTTGCTCTGTTTTCCCGTAAAAACTTTAAATCATTGCAGTCCCTATTCATCTCTTATGTCAATGACTTTAGGGCTTGCGGGAAAACCAAACGCCGGCAAATCTACATTTTTTAAATCCGTCACCATGGCGGACGTTGAGATCGCGAATTATCCTTTTACGACCATTCATGCCAATCACGGTGTCGCGTACATTCAAACGCCGTGCCCGTGCACGGAAAGGGAAACACGCTGCGGCAAATGCAAAGACGGCATCCGTTACGTTCCGATCGACATCATTGATGTGGCCGGATTGGTGCCGGACGCGCACAAAGGAAAAGGCCTCGGCAATTCGTTCCTGGACGACTTAAGGCAGGCGCAGGCCATCATTCACGTGGTGGACGCCTCCGCTTCAACCGACGCGGAAGGCAATCCGATTGACCCCGGATCCGGAAATCCGGCGGCGGACATTGAGTTTTTGGATTACGAACTTGAAATGTGGATGTTTGAAATTCTAAACCGCAATTGGTCAAAACTTTCCCGGAAAATCCGCGCGGAAGGCCTTAAAACGGAAGAAGCTGTCGCCGATCAGCTCAGCGGCGCGGGCGTCACAATCGAGCATGCCAACTATGCCCTGCACGACACCGATTTGTATTCAAGCGATCCGGCCAAATGGACGGAAGACGAGATGATTCGCTTGTGCAGAAGCATCCGAAAAGAAAGCAAGCCGATGATTATTGCGGCAAACAAGTTTGACGCGCTTGAAGGATCCGGCATCTCATTGGTCGAAGCAGACGACAAAACAATTATTCCGACAAGCGCCGCGGCAGAACTTGCGCTGAAATCCGCCTCCAAAGCGGGCGTTATTCAATATACGCCGGGAGACGGCGGCTTTGAAGTCGCAGGCGAAATCAGTCCCGCGCAGGAAAAAGGTCTCAACGCCGTGAAGCATTTGCTTGACGCGCACGGAAGCACAGGCGTTCAGGAGTGCGTTAACCGCGCGGTTTTCGAACTTTTGGATATGATTGTGGTCTATCCGGTCGAAGACGAAGGCAAGTGGACGAACAAAACCGGCGACATGCTGCCGGACGCTTATCTGATGAAGCGCGGCTCAACCTGCAAAGATTTGGCTTACAAAATTCACTCCGACATCGGCGATCATTTCCTGTACGCCGTTGACGCGCGGACCAAAATGCGCCTTGCGGAAAAGCATGAACTTCAGAACGGCGATGTGATTAAAATCGTTTCAACGGCAAAATAATTCCGGCAGCCGGCGAATTTCAGCAACAATGATTTCGGCGATCAATCATGAAAACGGAAAATGAAACCCCTCTTAAAACGCTTCTGCTGATCTTGAATGAAAGCGATCTCCTTGACAACGGAAGCATTGAAAATTTGTTTTCCCGTTTTTCCGTTATTGAAAACGAAGGCGTTTTGAATTTGATTGTTTACATCGATTTCTTAAAAACAATGGATACCGGCAAAAAAGCGTCTTTAATCCGAAATTTAAAAGAACGAATTCTGGCTGTTTCAAAATCAAAAGATTTCCAATTTGATCCAAATCGTTTTGCCGTCATTGAAAATTATGACGATTCCAATACATTTCCGAATCCCGGTTCATTTCCGGATTCCGATTCATTTCCCGATTCAGAATCATTTTTGAAATCCGGCCGATTCTCGGCTCTTTTTGTTTTAGGACTCGGCGGGCGGGATGAATTGAAATTGATTCTTTCCGATTTTGTTGAAAAATGCCGAAAAAACGAAGCCGGTTCCGATGAAATGACTTCCGAATATCTTTCAAATCAATTGAAGCTGCCGTCTGAACCGGATTTTGTAATATCACACACCAAAAATACGCTGACGGATTTCATGCTTTGGCAGACCGTTTATTCCGAATATTATTTCTTTGAAAAAGATATTCGGCGCCTGACGGACGCGGATTTTAAAAAAGCTTTTGACAGTTTTTATAAAAGAGAACGCCGCTACGGTGTTTAAGTGAACGGTGAATTGTGAACGGCAACGGCGAATTGTGATTTGTGAACGGTGAATTGTAAATGGTGAATTGTAAACGGGAATTGTAAACGGTGATTATCATGTCTTATTATGTTTTTGTCTGTCCCAAATGTCAGTCTCAGGCTCAGCTGTGGCAGCCCGGATCAAAGACGGCCGCCTGTCAAAAATGCAATGCCAAGCTCCAAACGGACAGTCTGCGCGTTTTCGGACCTTTTGAAACGCACGCCGAAGCGGTTGAAAAACGCTCTTCTCTTCAGGCCGAACTCAGCCAAACGCCCGGTTCGTTTTCAGAATCCGCATTGGCCGTTCCCGTTGACAAAGAAGTTTTGATGAATCCGCCGAAAGTTAAAAAGCCGCAGCAGATAATTCTCGACATTCTCAAAGAAAACGGCACAATGATTGTTGCCGATTGTGAATTTTACTGTGCCGAGCGCGGCGTTGACGGCGACACTTTTCATAAAATTCTTGAAAAATTAATTGCGGCCGGTGAAATTTATCGGCCGGATAAAGGATTAATTGCGCTTGTTTGAACGCATATCTGAATTATTCGTCCAGCGGTTTTCTGCCTGTAAACGGACTGAACACAGTCATGCTCGGGCTTTTTTCAGAATAGTCAATTCCCGTTGCATTCCGTTTAATTTCTTTATTTTCTTGAGAAGTTTCAACAGTGTTTTTATTTTTTCTTTTAAACATGTTAATTCACCCGCTTTATTCATTTTTGACAAGAAGTGTTTCCCCCGTCATCTCTTCCGGAATTTTCATTCCCATGATTTGAAGAAGCGTCGGCGCAATATCACAAAGTCGTCCGCCGTCTCTTAAGATCATTTTCGGCTTTCCGTTCTCATCCAAATTATTATTGTCGACGTAAATCATTTTTACGGGATTGGTGGTATGCGCCGTGCAGGGCGAGCCGTCCGCTTCTTCCATCTGTTCCGCATTTCCGTGGTCGGCCGTAATGAACAAAGCGCCTCCCGCAGCAAGCACTTTTTCCGACAGCTTTCCGACACAAACGTCCACCGCTTCGACAGCCGCTTTTGCAGCGCTCAGATCGCCGGTGTGTCCGACCATGTCCATGTTGGCGAAGTTGAGAACAATAAAATCATATTTGTCTTCGTCAATTTTCTCAATTAAGGCGTCGGTCACTTCATAAGCACTCATTTCGGGTTTTAAATCGTACGTCGCAACTTTCGGGGACGGAATTAAAACGCGGTCTTCATTCCTGTTCGGTTCTTCAACACCGCCGTTAAAGAAAAACGTCACATGTGCGTATTTTTCGGTTTCGGCAATCCGAAGCTGGTTTTTGCCGTTTGCCGCCAAATATTCGCCGATTGTGTTTTTCAAATCTTTCGGGGGATATGCAATCGGAACATCCGATTCTTCATCGTACTGCGTCATGCAGACAAAATACGTTTTCGGGAAAACTTTTCTTTGAAATCCGACCTTTGAATCAGTTTCGGTAAACGCGTAAGTCAGCTGGCGCGCGCGGTCCGGCCGGAAATTAAAGAAAATAACAGAGTCGCCGTCTCCGACAAATCCGATTCTTTTTCCCGAATCGTCCGTTAAGACAATCGGTTTGACAAATTCGTCCGTCTCGCCTTTTTCAAAAGAAGCCGAAAGCGCCTTTTCCCAAGAGTTTGTTAAAGTAATATCCGAATCAACCGACTCATCCAACTCTTTTTTCAAATCATCCGGATTTTCAAGCGTTAAAGCATCATATGCTTTTTCAGTCCGGTCCCACCGTTTGTCACGGTCCATGGCATAATATCGGCCGATGACGGCCGCAAGTTTTCCGGCCTTTTCTTCGTTCATAAACGCTTCAAGATCTTTGAGATCATTCATCGCCGACTTCGGCGGAACATCCCTGCCGTCCAAAAAAGCATGAACATAAATGCGGTCCAAACCTTCTTTTTTTGCCAGCATCAACAGCGCTTTCAAATGATTCATATGACTGTGAACGCCGCCGTAAGAAACCAATCCCATTAAATGAAGTGCTTTCCCGCTTTCCTTTGCCGCCGTTACCGCCTGAAGAAGCGCCGGATTCTGATAAAACGTTTCATCTTCGATTTCTTTGTTAATCAGCGTCAAATCCTGATACACAATCCGGCCGGCGCCCATATTCAAATGCCCGACTTCGGAATTTCCCATCTGTCCGTCGGGAAGCCCGACATCCGTTCCCGAAGTTGCGCCGAGCGCCGTCGGATAAGTTTTTTCAAGACGGTCCAGATTCGGCGTGCCGGCTTCAAAAACAGCATTTCCGCAAGTGTCGGGATTCCAGCCCCACCCGTCTAAAATCATTAAAAGAAGAGGTTTTTTAGAAAAATTTGTTTTTTGTTCATTGTTCATGAAAGGTAAAAAGAAAAGAAATGATTAATATTTTTGCTTAGTCATGGGGATTTGATTCGGAACAGAGAAACGTCTTCCGAATCCTCGGATTTTTCCGATTCGGCATCTTCTTGAGCTTTTTGTTCTTTTAAATTTTGTTCTCTGAGATATTTTTCAAGTATTTTGATTTGTTTATCTATATTTTCTTCTGCAAGTTTTGCCTTTCGTTAAACTGAAGCCGCCGTATATTTTTCATTCATTTTTTCTTCAACTTTCAACGCTTTCAATTGTTTGTAAATGATCCAGGCGGCAACGGCGCTGACGATAAAGTCCGGCAGCGGATACGCAATCCAAACGCCGATCAGTCCCAAGAAATACGGAATAATCATAATGATCGGCAGCATGACCACTTGGCGGGCGATTGCCAATATGAAAGAAGCGCGTGCTTTTCCGAGTGCCTGCATAAAGGCCGATCCGATCATCTGCAGCGAAACGACCGGCAGACAGATGTCGGCAATCCAATAGGCAATGACCGCGCCTTTCACGAGTTCGGGATCGTTCGGAATAAAGAACGTGAAAATCTGTCCTGCAAAAACATATGTGACAATCATTAAAAAAGTTGTAATCGCCGTTGCCCATATGAGTGCGGTTTTGAGAATTTTGCGGACGCGGTCATAATTTTTAGCGCCGTAATTGTAGCCGGTTAAAGGAATCATTCCCTGAACAATGCCGAGCATCGGAATGATTGCAAAACCGTAAATGCGGTTAATCAGCCCGTAAACGGCAACATCGGAATCGGTGCCGTAAATATTCAAATTCCAAACCATTACAATCAGCGTAAATACGAGCGCTCCCTCGCGCAAAAATTCGGAAATGCCGATTTTTCCGATTTCTTTGTAAACGGAAAGTTTTGCACTGATCCAACGAATGCTGAAATTGAGTTTGCTGACTTTGTACAGATAGAAAATCAATATCAAGACATTCAGCATTTGAGAGATGACTGTTGCAATCGCAGCTCCCTGAACACCCCATCCGAATTCAAAAATGAAAATATAATCTAAAACAACATTTGTCAGGCTTGAGAAAATATACATGCACATCGAATAAACGGAATTGCCTTCCGCCATCACAATGGCATTAATCGTAATCGTCACAATCTGAAAAACACAGCAGAGAATAATCCAAAACATATAGTCGTGCGCGAACGGAAGCGTCGTTTCGGTTGCGCCGAATATCATTAAAATCGGGTCCAAAAAGACCAAACCTAAAATCGTACAAATAATGCTGACGGCAATTGCCATTGAAATCATGTTGCCGACGCCTTTTTTGACCAGTTCTTTATTGCCCGAGCCGAAACCGCGCGAAATGTAAGAGGAACCGCCGACGGCAACGCCTGATCCGGCGCAAATCAAAAGATGGAAGACCGGGAATGCAATGGCGAGCGCCGCAAGGGCGACAACGCCGTCATCACCGAGACCGCGGCCGACAAATGCGGAATCCACAAGACCGTAAAGCGTCTGAATCACCAAACTGATAATTGCGGGCGCCGCCAGCCGGGCCAAAGCTTTGTTGATGCTTTCGGTCCCCATCAGATTGTGTTTATCAGACATTTCGCTCCTCTCTCTTATTTGACATTTTCCGCTCTTTAATTAATTTGGCATTTTCTGCTCTCTTATTTGGCATTTTTTTGTTTTTTCAGCAGGCTGCTGCTTTTTCATGTTCATATTTCTCATGAAGTTTTTCTTCTTTTTTCAGCGATTTCAGCTGCCGCCGGACAAACCAGAATGTAATTGCGGTTGCAATAACATCTGCAATCGGGAATGCGACCCAGACGCCCATCAGTCCCATGAAATACGGAATGATTGCCAGCACCGGAATGATTGAAAACTGCCGGATGAGCGCTAAAATGAAAGAAGCGCGGGCTTGGCCGAGCGCCTGCATGAAAGCGGAGCCGACGATTTGAAACGCGACAACCGGAATGCTGATGTCGGCAATCCAGTAGGCGATGACGGCTTCATCAATCAGGGAAGCGTCGGTGATGAACAGGGAGAAGAGTTCGGCCGTGAAAATATAGGTCAGCGCGCCGAGGATGAACGAAATTGTAATTGCCCAAATCGATGCGGTTTTCAAAATTTTCCGGACACGTTCATAATTTTTCGCGCCGTAATTGTAACCGGTCAGCGGAATCATTCCCTGAACAACGCCCATTGCGGGAATAATCACGAATCCGAAAATGCGGTTGATTAAACCGTAAATCGCAACGGAAGAGTCATCGCCGTAAAGGTTGACATTGAAAATGACGATGATAAACATAATCGCAAGCGATCCTTCGCGGAGGAATTCCGATATGCCGACTTTTCCGATTCCGAAAAAGGCGGATTTGTCAAATTTCAGCCATTTCAGGCCGAAGTCAAGTTTGCTGATTTTGTAAAGATAAAAGATCAGAATGACAACGCTCAGTATTTGGGACATAATTGTTGCAATTGCAGCGCCCTGAATGCCCCAGCCGAATTCAAAAATGAAAACGTAGTCTAAAATGATGTTTGTGATACTGGAAACGGTGTACATGCCCATAGAGTAGAACGAATTGCCTTCAGCCATCACAATTGCGTTAATGGTGACCGTCAAAATTTGAAAAGTGCAGCCGAGAATAATCCAGTACATATAATCGTAAGCAAACGGGAGATTCGATTCCGTTGCACCGAAGACGATCAAAATCGGTTTTAAAAAGACAAGGCCGAGGACGGTACAAATGATTCCGACGACAAACGCCATAATCAGCATGTTGCCGACGCCTTTTTTGACGCGTTCGGAATCTGCCGCGCCGAATCCGCGGGAGATAAAAGACGAGCCGCCGACGCCGACGCCTGCCGCCGCTGACAGCAGCAAGTGCGACACCGGAAACGCGACCGCAAGCGCAGCGAGCCCCAAAACACCGTCGTCGCCGAGTCCGCGTCCGACAAAAACAGAATCAATCAAACCGTAAAGTGTCTGAATGACGAGGCCGATAATTGCCGGCGCCGCCAGCCAAGCCAAAGCTTTGTTGATACTGCCGCTGCCCATCAAGGCGTGTTTGTCAGCCATGTTTTGTAGTCACTGTTCCGGGAATATCTAAAAATAGAAAATCAAATAAATATTGCTCGTGAGCGAATTTGAATTTAGTTTTATTTGATTGGTAAACATATACGGTGGTTATTTCCAAAATGGAAACAACCACTTTTCATCAAGTTCAAAGATTATTGTTAAGATGTCTCATCGATTGTTCAATTAATGCAGGAAATGACGCATTCCCGTAAACACCAAAGAAACACCGAGCCGGTTTGCCGTCTCAATAACTTCCGCGTCACGGATCGAGCCGCCGGGGGACAAAATGTACCGAAGGCCGAATTCGTTTGCGTAAACAACGCTGTCATCGAACGGGAAGAACGCATCGGACGCCATGACACATTCGGAAAAGACTTGTTTGACATATTCTTCGTATGTCATCGCTTTTTGAAGTTCTTCGTTTCTGTCATACATTTCTTTTAAATTGTTTCGGGCTTTCGGCGCCGCCAATTTGCCGATGGAGTCGACACGGTTGGGCTGGCCCGCGCCCATGCCGAGAAGCATATAACAGCCGGATTCATACTCGTAAGCAATGGAAATTGAATTGGATTTGATGCACTTGCAGGCGCTCATCGCGAATTCGGATAGCCCTTTCTTGGAATCGGGGAACGGCGCATTTGTTACGACTTCCCATTTCTCGAAAAGGCCGACATCGCGGGTTTGTTCCAAAAGACCGCCGGTAACGTGCTTGTAAACGTATTCGCTGTCAAACGGCTGGTCGAAATTTTTCAATTCCATAATTCTCAGCGTTTCACTTTTCTTTTTGAGCATTTCAAGCGCTTCAAGCTCAAAGCTCGGCGCAACGATGATTTCAATGAATTTTTTATCCAACAGTTTGGCTGTTTCGACATCAAAAGCGCGGTTGACGCAGACAATGCTGCCGTATGCCGAAATCGGATCGCCGTCCCAGGCGGCGAGGAATGCTTCTTTAAGCGTTTTTCCGGTTGCAAGACCGCACGGATTGTTGTGTTTAACAATAACAACCGCCGGATTTTCGCTGTTTAAATCTTTCAGCGTCAGCAGCGCATTATCCATATCAATATAATTGTTATAGGAAAGTTCTTTGCCGTGGAGCTGCTTGGCATTTGAAATGTTCGGGCCGCTGCCGTTCAAGTCTTTGTAAAATGTTGCTTCCTGATGCCAGTTTTCACCGTAGCGCAATTTTTCGCCGCCGACAAAAGAAAGGCGCTTCACTTTTTCATCCAAAAGCGCTTTGCTGAGAAATGTGTCAACCGCGCTGTCGTAATCGGCGGTGTGACGGAACGCTTTGACGGCTAATTTTTTCTTTAAATCATAAGAAATGTCGCCGGTTTCATTCAGTTCGTCTGCAACAGCGGCGTAGTCGGCCGGATTGCAAATGACGGTAACGGAGGCGAAGTTTTTAGCCGCGGACCGGAGAAGCGTGGGGCCGCCGATGTCAATGTTTTCAATCGCATCTTCCAGCGTGACATTCGGATTTGCCACCGTTTCTCTGAACGGATAAAGGTTGACGGCAACGATATCGATTGCAGTAATGCCGTTTTCTTCGGCCTGTTTGACATGGCCGGGATTTTCGCGCAGATAAAGCAGTCCGCCGTGCACTTTCGGGTGCAGTGTTTTGACACGGCCGTCCATCATTTCGGGAAAACCGGTGATGTCGGACACATCTTTAACATCAATTCCTTCTTTTTTCAAAAGTGCGGAAGTGCCGCCTGTTGAAATAATCTCAAAACCGTTTTTGATAAGCGTTTTTGCAAATTCTGTAATGCCTGTTTTGTCGGAAACACTGATCAGTGCTCTTTTGGTCAAAAAAAATCACCTTAAAATTTTGAAATTTGAATTTTGTTCGGTTCACATTGATTTTTAGAAAATCCTTCTAAAATCATCTTTTAGAGTTCATTCTTAAAATAAATCTTCAAAGCTCGTTTTAAATTTTATTTTAAAGTTTGTTTTAAAACTCATTTTAAAGTTTGTTTTAAAACTCATTTTAAAGTTTGTTTTTAATACTCATTTTAAAGCTTATTTTAAAACACATTTTAAAGTTTATTTTAAATTTTAAGTTTATTTTAAAATTAATTTTTAAAACGCGCTTTTAAAATTCAGAACCGTCGTCGTTTCAAATTCATTTTGAATTTATTATAAATCTTATTATTCTATTTTGGATTAAACCCCGTTAAAGAGCTGTTTGAAAAATAAATACCTTTTGAACAAAAACATTCGGTTGAACAGAGATTCACGGACAAAAAAACTTATCAATCTTGCAGGTCTCTAATCAGTTGAAAAATATTCAATACGCCGCATTTTTCGATTGACACCGATTGATTTCGACAATTTCTTATCGATTTTGATTGAACCTGACTTTCATATCGGATTTCGGCGGAATTATTTCGTTTTTAAGATTTGCAGGTTTCTCAAAAATGAATCATACAGATAAGCGTTACGAACAAGGGAAAGCTCTTCTTGCCGAAGGCAGAAATGATGAAGCCGTCACGATTTTTGAATCACTGACACAAGACATGCCGAAGTTTAAGAAGGCATGGGAAAAATTGGCTTATTCTTATATCAATGCGGGCCGAATGGAAGATGCCGCACGCTGTTATGATGAAATTTTAATCCGCTATCCGAAAGATGCTTTTGCGCTGTACCAAAAATCCGTTCTTGAAGAAAAAGCGGGCCAATTGGACAAAGCGTTTGAATCCATTGAAAAAGCGCTCAAATTTGAACCGGAAAACGCGGAATATCTTTATTCCAAAGGTTTTGTTCTTTACCGCAAAAAAAGATTGAACGAAGCCATCGGTTGGTTTGACAAGGCGCTTGAACTGGATCCGTTCTTTTTCGCCGCGGCCGATTACAAATGTTTGTGCTTGATGACGCTCGGCATTTATGATGAACTTATTTTGTCCTGTTCGGAATACATCGACAGATTCAAAGACTTCGCCGACCACGCGGCAGCCGAACTTGACCACAGCGAACGCGGCGGCGAGCTTTTCGGTAAAGAATCTGAAATGATTAAAAAAGAGGACATTTGGCATCTTTACAGTTACCTTTCTTTTTCATACATGAAGCTCGGCGCTTTCCGCCAGGCGGAAGATGTTTTGCAAAAAGAGCTTGAGTTCGATTACGAAAAATCCCGCGTTTATTATTATCTCGGCCTGGTTCAAAATGCGCTCGGCAAATACGAGCAGGCAGCGTCTTCTTACACCATGTCTCTGGAATACGAACCCGGCTTTATGTCCGCCCGTGTCAATTTGGGATTGGTTTACGCCAAAGCCGCCGAAACCGAAGTCAGAACCGCGGGCAAAGTCACCGAACACGCAAACGAATTGTTCAAGAAATCACTTGCGCCTTTGAATGACGTTTTAACCGCCGAGCCTGAAAATTTAAGCGTTCTTTATGAAACCGGCAAAATTTATTTGACGCTCGGCGACCTGAAAGACGCTGAAAACGCTTTCAACGAAGTTCTTCGCTTAGATTCCGGATTTGTTCCGGTCTTCGAACATTTGGCAAAGATGAAATTCAACGCCGGCGATTACGAAGCGGCGCTTTCTTTCTTATTCGACGCTCAAATCAAAGATCCGTTCAACTACGAAGTCATGAACTTAACCGGCGTGATTTACTCCAAGAAAGGCGACAACGAATTTGCGCTCAAATGCCTGGTCCGCGCCGAAATGCTGGACCCCGCCAATCCGAAAGCGCATTACAACAAAGCGCTCATCTTCATGAAAGAAGAACGCTTCGAAGAAGCCGCCGCCGCTTTGTCTCAAATTCGGGAAGCAGACGCAGAAGATAACGGCATTTCTTACCCCAAAGTCTTGGATTTTTACGGCACATCGCTTCAAAATATCGGCAAATTTGAAGAAGCGCTTGCGGTTTTTGAAGAACTTCAGAAATTGAAGCCGGAAGATGAAAGTTTGAACGAAACGGTTTCGTTTTTGAAAAATGAAATTAACTTGTGATTTATTTTCAGTTAAAATCAGAAAATATTTTTAAAATTTTGATGGCAGATGAAATTGTAAAATTTTAAATGATTTTCATCATTCGTCTCTAAGTTTATTTTCCATCATTTTCCTTTTAAGTTCGCCTTCAATATCGACTTCGGCTCTAAGCTTTGTCATAATTTCGCGAGCTCTTTCATCGGATTTTTTAATTTCTTCTTCACTATATTCGATTCCGTCTCCGCTCAATCCTTTTTGAATTCTTTCAATTTGTAAATCGAATGCTTTGCGCATTCTTTCGGATTGAATTTCAAGTTCGACTTTTTCTTCAGGCGTTCGTTCAGGTGCCCGACCGACATAAGTAAAAATTTCCTCAAAGGATTCACTCTACATTTTCAATCTTCCTTTTCTGTGATACGATATACAATTGTTTCTACTTTATCGGTTTGTTTTACCTGTATAAATCTTTTTTCAATTTTTGTTATTTCATAAGTTTTGTTTCTCGGCCTCAAAAATTCTTTTTCATGTGAATCAAGATATAACACATTTGTATTCGGCAGCAGTTCCAATTGAAAAATAATCGAATTTTTCGGGTTTATGTAATTCTGAATTTGTTCAATATCCGAGCTAAAACTCCCAAATGCTTTTTCACAGAACGTTTCGCCTTCATAAGGCCGGCTCAGCCATCGTAAATCGCTGACGCCTCTGTACAAAATGTATTCCTTATCCGTTTTGCTTTTTTCAATGGCGCTGTCAATGCCTTGAATGGTTTCTTCAACCAGATTAATTTCAAACGGTGTCATTTTTTCTTTGAATTTTTCATCTCTGCAATAAGAATTAATGACATAGCACCATGATTTTTGCATCCAATTCTCAGGAATTTCAAAATTCCAGTCATTCTTTTGCAAATTCCGGCTTAAAAAGTCCTGATAATTGCCGATGCATACTTTTTCTTTTGAAGACAAATCTTCTCTTTCAAAATAAGGTGTCAGAAATTTGCTGCTGTTGTAAACGGAACGTTTTTCAGCAACAATATTCCCGTACAGATTTCTAAAATCGTTTTCGCCGGAATAAATGAATTTTTCAGTTTGCTGTTTCATACAGCAGAATTTTCTTTTTAAAAAATAAGTGAATCGTTTTTTTCAAAATGCAAAATTTTATAAATCATTCTTCTTGATTGCCGCTTTCTGCCTTCCTTTTTCAAGCTCTCTTTCAACAATTTTCATCGCGCACAAATCGCCGCACATAGAACACGCTTCCGTATCCGATCCCGAGCTTCGCGCTTCTCTGACGGCGCGGGCATGCTCGGGATCGATTGCCAAACTGTACTGCATTTCCCAATCCAGATTTTTGCGTGCAAAACCCATCGCATCGTCCCGCTCTTTGGCTCTGTCTCTCACGCCCTCTTTGACCAAATCTGTTGCGTGCGCGGCAATCTGTGCGACCTGCATGCCGACTTTGATGTCATCTGCCGTCGGCAGCGCCAAGTGCTCGGACGGGCTGACCATGCACAAAAAGTCTGTTCCGGCAGCGCCTGCGACAGAGCCGCCGATTGCGGATGTGATGTGGTCAAATCCGGGAGCGATGTCCGTCACAATCGGGCCGAGCAGGTAAAGCGGCGCGTCATGACACGTTTCTTTCATGAATTTGACGCTCATTTCAATTTTATCCAAGGGAACGTGCCCCGGGCCTTCGACAAAAGTTTGAACAAACGCTTCGCGCGAGCGTTTGACGAGTTCGCCAAGCACGAGAATTTCTTCAAACATCGGGGCGTCGGCCGCATCGTGAATGCAGCCGGGGCGCATGCCGTCGCCGAGGCTGAGCGTCACGTCGTATTCCTGCGCGATTTCAAGCAAATAATCAAATTCGGCGTAAAACGGATTTTCGGCATCGTTGTGGCTCATCCAGGCAACGGTGAAAGAACCGCCGCGGCTGACGACATCCGTAATCCGGCCGGCTTTCATCAGCTTGTCAACTGTATTTTGATTGATTCCGGCATGAACCGTCACAAAATCAACGCCCTGTTCGGCGTGTCGGCGGACTGCGTTGAACATGTCGTCAGCCGTCATCTCGACAACCATCGGCGCGGTTGCGGCGGCATCATACAGCGGCACCGTTCCGACGGGAACGGAAATTTCAGACAGAATTTGTTTTCGAATCGCATCCAAATCGCCGCCGGTTGAAAGATCCATGATTGCGCCGGCGCCGTATTGAACGGCAATTTTGGCTTTGCTGATTTCATCTTCGGCGTCAATGTAGTCGCGGGATGTGCCGATATTTGCGTTAATTTTTGTGCGCATGAATTTGCCGATGCCGGTCGGAAGCGTATCGCGATTTGCGTTTTTCGGAATCGTCACGAGCCCTTTGGCAACAAGAGAGCAGAGTTTTTCAGGATCTATTTTTTCCGCTTCTGCAACCGCTTTGATTGTTTCGCCGACGATACCGTTTTGACATTCTTTCATGAGTGTGGTCTGTGTCATATGTTTTCACGTATTACATCTCCTTATAAATAGTATTTGAAATCGCCGTCAGTTGTTTATATAATTGTCATTGCTGTTTTTCTGTTCCGACAAAATGTCTTCTTTTTCAAACAAAAAGTCTTATATATTTGACATTTATTGTAGTATATGTGACACAACTTTCATTGAAATATTTCGAAAAGAATGTGAAAACATGACAAAAAATCTCAAAATCAAAGCCGCGCGCGCCGCCAAAGACATGACGCAAAAAGATCTGGCAGAAGCGGTCGGCGTGACAAGGCAGACAATGAACGCGATTGAGGCGGGCGATTACAACCCGTCGCTGAATCTGTGCATTGCCATCTGCAAGGCACTTGACAAAACACTGGACGAACTCTTCTGGGAGGAATAAAAAATGGCAGCAAAATCAAATTTTGACGAAAAGCAATTGATTGACAGAAACCAAACTGCATTTGAAACAATGATGCTGATTTTTGTCTTGCTCATGATCAGTATTTTTATTAAGATCATCCACGGACCGTGGGCGGCAGGCTATACGGAAGAATCTGTTTTTCTTTTCATTCCGATGGCCTATTTCTTCGGGCGTTCCACTTTGAAAGGCGCTAATTTTTCCATGAAAGAGAAAAATCCAAAATTGGTGGCCGGTCTTGCAATGATTGCCGGGCTGCTTTGTTTGGTAACTTTTTCGGTGAGTCTCATGAAAGGCGCTTCTTTGATTGAAAACGGCATGCTTTCCGGAGAGTGGTATTATCTGCTTCTTTCCCTGCCGGTTTTATCGATTGCAATTGCCTATCTGATCCGGAGCAAAACAAACAAAACAGGTTTGGAAAACCTGAATGAATCTTAAAATCAATCTTAAAATTACATCTTAAAATTGAATTTTAATGTCGGCTCTTAATATGACGCTTACTGCTGAATCTTAATGAATTTAATACAAAAGTGATAAAAATGACAGCCAATTCAAATTCTTACAATTCAAAACACTATGATGAAAAACAATTGACAGACCGGTACAAAATCTCATTTGAAACATTAATGCTGACTTTCGCCATGATTTTTTTCGGCGGTATGTATAAAATCGTTTACGGCCCGTGGGCCGCGGCAAATACTGAGATGATCATTCTCGTCGGCCTTCCCACGACTTATTTCCTGATTCGAGCCGTTTGGAAAGGCGCTTATTTCTCCGCCCGGATGAACAGTTACACCTGGTCGCTTGTTCTCTTTGCAGTCTTGGGTTTGTTCAATATCGGCGTTTCAGTTTATTCCGTCATGAACGGCGGCGCAGCCATTGAAAACGGCATGCTTTCGGAAAACCTGTTCCAGCTGTTCGTCGGCATTCCTTTTCTGGCAATACCGATTGTTTATCTGATTAAAAAAGCAGTTCATAAGAACGATGACGAAGACTGATTGAAACGATGAAAAAAAATCAAAACAAAACAAATCAAAACAAAACAAATCAAAACAAAACAAATCGATAAAATAAATCGAAACAAAACGATAAAACAAATTGAAACAAAACAAATCGAAAATAAAATAAATCGGAACAAAAATCGAATAAATTTTTGAAAAATAAAAAAGAATAGAACGAATCATTCGTTCTATTTTCTGTTTTAATTTTAAATTGCTTTGAGTTTTATTCAGATGGCTTTCTTTTCTTCCGGCTTGATGAAATCGGTCAAAATGCCCATGGACTGAAGTGTTTCCATGATTTCTTTGTAAGCCAAATAAATTTCAATTTGCGCAGTTCCCGTGTTTTCAATGCGGGGTTCGGCGGAAATCCAAACTTCCTGTTCATTGTTGCCGCGTGAAATCATCGGGCAGGAGAGCAGGTCGGCGTGGGTGAGACGGTAAACCGCGTTTGATCCCGAGGATGTAAACCAGGCCGTGTTCTTTGCTCTGAGCTCGTCAATGAAACGGTCCCAGTTCAAAGGCGTGGATGCTTTCAAGTCCAATTGCAAGTGTTCGCGTTCGCCGTTGACTTCTGCCTGGAGGACATCTTTGTAGCCGCCGTATTCGGAGGAAAGCGTGTCGACATGGGAAACTTCGTCGGTTTCGAGTGTTTTGGCTTCGTCTTCAAAGAAGGGAGCCAAATTGTAAACAGAAGATTTCTTGGTCATCAAAGAAACAATGATGATTGCGGCGGCACTGAGCGCCATACTGACAATCACACCGTGGCAGGTCAGAATCGGGCTGAGCGTTTCAAGGTAGTAAACGCCGGCTGCGTTTGTGCCCATGTACATGTCGATTAAAACCATGCCGATCTGACAAACACCGCCGACAACCAAGGACGCGATGGCGCCTTCTTTGGTTGCGCGCTTCCAGTAAAGACCCACCATGAGCGGGAAGAAGTAAGCGGCACTGGCAATGTACGTTGCGATGTGGATGTATTCAATGATGTTGATGCTGGTAAACGCGATTGCAGTCGCGCCGAAAATGATAATCAGAACAGCAATTCTGTTGATGACTTTCAATTCTTTCATCGTTGCGTCGGGTTTGATGTATCTCTGGTAGATGTCACGGGAAATTGTCGAACCGCCGGATGTTGCAAACGTGTCCATACAAGACATGGCGGCAGCCGTCAAACCGAGAGCGATCATCACAATTAAGATTCCGGAGAAATTGTTTAAAGAATAGCTCAAAAGGGCGATTTCAGCGTCTCCCATGTTTGAAACTTCGGGGAACAAATAGCGAAGGCCGAGACCAAGGAGACAGCAGCAAATGCCGAAAATGATGAAAATCAAAAGTGAACCGAAGAAAAAACCGTTTCTGGCATTCTTTTCATCTTTTGCGGCCCAAACTTTCTGCCATTGGTCGTGTTCGGAAATCCAGCCGGGAATAATCGCGACACAGAAAATGATCACAAGCGGCAAACCAATTGAGAACGGATTCCACCATCCGGTTCCGGATTGAGAAGACGAAATAAAATCGCCGACGGAAAGTGCGCTGAGGTCGGATGCCGTGAACAAAACGGCAATTGTCAGGAAGATTGTCACGGTTGCCAAAAGGAGGTACTGAATCACGTCGGTCCAGACGACAGCGGACAGACCGCCAAGTAAAACGTAGGCTGAGACGGCAACGACAATCAAAATGGCGGCGTAGATCGGGTCCAGGCCGAAGAAAACATTAAAGATAAGCATTAAACCGGAAACGTCGGCTGCTGCGAAGAGCATCATGACGATGGCAACAATAATTGCGACCGGCAAGCGGATGGAACCCGCATATCTCTGTTCGAGCAGTTCGGGCTGGGTAATTGCCGGCAAACTTTTGATTTTGGAAACCAAAAGACCGATCACGAAAAGAGCGATCACGTTGGGCGCTGCGAAGGTCCAGATGGAGCCGAGACCGCCGAGCAAATAAGATGCTGTCACCGCTAAAATGCCGCCGCCCGTAATCCAGGAAGCCGCTGCGGAGAAACCGATCGGGATGTAGCCGATTTTTCTTCCGGCCAGCCAGAAATCAACAACAGATTTCTGTTTTTTGCTGTAGTACCAGCCGATTGCAAGCAGCACAAGAATGTAGATTGCAAGGCAGATACCGAACATGACTAACATATTCATTTAAATTCACCTGTATTAAATTTTATAAAAATTACAATAAATACCCGTTTTTAACAACGTTTTCCCTTTTTCCTTGAAAGACGCTGTTCACAATCCCTCATATATAATTGTGAATGAAATTGAAAATGTGCGTAAATTCATTTTAATGTTTCGTTCATTTTAGTTGTTTTGAACGCAATTTTAATTGCGTTTTTGGCTCCGCGCATCACATTTTTTAAAATTTGTTTTTGCAACTAAAATGATTCATTTTTCAAAAAAAACTTTGAATTTTGTTAAATTTTTATTTCCGAATTTATTTAAACTCCGACAATTTATTAACCGATTTTATCTATGAGTTATTATCATTGAATGTGAATGAAATTAATATCATTGAAATGTGAATACTTTTCAAAAATCGATAATTGTTAAAATCGATAATTGTCAAAATCAATAATTGTCAAAATCAATAATTGTCAAAATCAATAATTGTCAATAATTTATCAATAATTATCAATAATTTAATTAGCATTTCTACTGAAAATTTCTAAATCCGGAGTTTAAAATGTCAGACGATCTTTCTTTTTCGGAAAAATACCGCAATGAGCTGGCGCGCAAATTTCTGCATATGTGCTCGTTCATCATTGTCATTTTCATTTATTTCGCTGACAAAAAAACGGCTTGTATTGTCATCGGCGCTCTTTTTGCGCTTCTTTTCATCGGCAACACAATCCTTTTGTCTTCCGGATTCCGCGTTGTCAACGACATCAAAGTCAAATATTTTTCATTCCTGCTGCGTGATGATGAAAAATACGGATACATCAGTTCCAATTGGTTTTTACTCGGCTGCTTCTTTTCCGTTTTGCTTTTTCCGAAATACATTGCAATGCTCGGAATTACGGTTTTAATTTTCGGCGACGCTTTTGCCGCGCTCATCGGCATGCGGTTCGGCAAACACAAATTCAAAAACGGAAAATCACTCGAAGGAACGCTCGGCTTCATTTTTGTTTCTTATTTGTTTTTGGCAGGTTTTGCTTTTTTCCTGCCGGACATCGGTTCGGCTTTTATCGCGGCCGCGCTGATTTCAATTCCTTTTGTCGCCGTCGCGGAAATTTACAGCAAGCAAATCAAAATCGATGACAATCTGGTGATTCCGCTTGTTTTCGGCGCTTTGATGCTTCTTTTCATGAAGATTTTTGAAGTACTCGGACTCTTTTTGTAACGGATTTCAAAAAAGAGCAGCAGCTTTGTTCTTAATCTTTTAAAAAATTCGGACGGCTCGCGCGCGCAGCCGGCATAAACATAAAAAGTAAAACTTCATAAAAAAAGCCGGATGAGTTTTCGTCATCCGGCATAAAGTTCTTAGGTTAATGAAGTTATGATTTCGTTTTTATTTTTCGTTTTGTTAATGGAGTATTGTTTACGGCACGGCGGCTGCAAACATCAGCTGAATTATTTCTGTTTCTTTGTGACAAGGAACCAGGAGTGAACGGTCTTTTCGCCGTCGCTGCCCCAAGTGTCTCTTTCCTGTGCGCCGGCAAATGTTTCGGGGGCGCCCATCACGACATCGTCTCCGGGCATCCAGTTGGCGGGCGTGGAAACGCCGTCCTTTTCATTGACCTGAAGCGCCTGAAGAAGTCTTTTGATTTCTTCCATGTTTCTGCCTGCGGAAAGCGGGTAGTAAAGGATGGCTTTGATTTTGCCTTCCGGATTGATCATGAAAACCGCGCGAACCGCTTTTGTGTCGGATGCGCCGGGCTGAAGCATGCCGTATTTTTTGGCAACGTCCATTTTAATATCGGCAATGACAGGGAATTTAATTTCAACGTTTTTGAGACCCTTGTATTCGACATGATCTTTGATGTCTTTGAGCCATGCGATGTGGGAGGTGATGCTGTCAATCGACAAGCCGATCAGTTCCGCGTTTAATTTTTTGAAATCATCCTGCATGGTTGCAAAGGTGATGAATTCGGTCGTACAGACCGGTGTGAAGTCGGCGGGGTGGCTGAATAAGATGACCCATTTGCCCTTGTAGTCTGCCGGAAACTTCATGAATCCTGTTGTTGTCTGAGCTTCAAATTCGGGCGCGTCGTCACCGATTAAAGGAAGAGATGCAGTTTCTTCAAATTCCCAGCAGTCACAATATTCTTCTGTCATGTATATCACTTTTTAATTTTTGTTTTTATTTTATTTATTTAATTTTTGTTTTAATTTTGTTTTTAGCGCTGTTTTCAGCGAACTGTTTTTACAATTCAGTTTTCTGAGTGCGGTTCTTGAATCATTTTAAAAAGAATGGTGCAAAAATCACAATTTTCAGATTAACTTCTTATTGGCAATTATTATTAATAATAGTTTCTGTTGAATCTTACAAATTTTATAATTCTTAATTTTTCAGATTTTTCAGAATCTTAATACTGCAAAAATAAATTCTTTTGATTAGAATAAATATGTTTCTATATAATTTTCAAATCTCTTTCAACACACAAAAAAAGAATGAAAATATTCAAAAATTTGAACATGAAAACAAATTAAATAAAACTCGGGCGGACATGTAAAGGTTGAGCCAAACGAAAAATCGGTAATTATAAATGATTGACATTAATTGAAAAAAACTGAAATTGGAAATGGCTGAAAAATTAAAAAAGTCGAAATTAAAAAAGTTGAAATGAAAACGGTTGAAAATTGAAAAAGGTTGAAAATTGAAAGAGTTGAAATTGGAAAAAGTTGAAATTGGAAAAAGTTGAAAATTGAAAAAACGGAAATTAAATCTGATTTCCGTATTTCGCTTTCAATTTTTGATTCAAATTGTCAACCTGTTCGACCGCCGTTCCGATGTATTTGTACGGGTTGACCAAATTTTCAATGTCTTCGCCCGTTAAAACAGCGGCCAGTTCTTTGTCCGAAAGCAGCGCGTCTTTGAAGTGAACATTTTCTTCAACGGATCTCATTGCGGCCGAGCGGACAATTTCGTGCGCTTCCTGACGGCCGACGCCGCGAAGCGTGAGTTCGATCATAATGGCTTCGCCCATGTTTAAACCGTTGAGAAGATTCAAATTTCTGTCAATGTTGGCCTGATTGAATCTCAAGTTTTCCAAAACATTGATGCCGAGATTGATAATGTGGTCCGCCAAAATGCAGCCTTCCGGGAAAACGATTCTCTCAGCCGACGAATTCGTCAGGTCACGCTCGTCCCAAAGCGTATTGTTCAAAAGTTCCGTCTCAACAAAACCGCGGACAATGCGCGCAAGGCCGCAGATTTGTTCGGATTTGATCGGATTTCTTTTGTGCGGCATCGTTGAAGAGCCGACCTGTTTCTTGCCGAATCCTTCTTCAAGTTCGCCGATTTCACTGCGCTGCATGGAGCGGATTTCGGTTCCGATTTTGTCGAGCGTTGTCACAACGCCGGCCATCCACATCACAAATTCCGCGTGGCGGTCTCTTTGGATCAGCTGGTTGGAAACATCGACGGCGCCGAGTCCCAAATATTCCATTGTTTTCTTTTGGAGCTCAATGCCGTTTTTACCGAAAGCCGCCTGTGTTCCGACGGCACCGCTCATCTGACCGACCAAAAGGCGCGGCTTGAGCTCGCCGAGACGGTCGATGTGGCGGTCCACTTCGGACGCCCAAATCGCAAAGCGAAGGCCGTAAGTTGTCGGGACGCCGATCTGTCCGTGCGTTCGGCCGCAGCAGACTGTGTTCTTGTGGTCTTCCGACTGCTTGATCAAAATGGCAAGCAAACGATAGAGTTTCTCTTCCATGACAGCAACAGCTTCCTTGAATTGAAGCGCGGTTGCCGTGTCTAATATATCGTTGGACGTTGCGCCGAAGTGAACCCACTTGCCGGCATCGCCCTGACACTGTTCGGCAATCGCTTTGACAACGGCCATCATGTCGTGGTTGATTTCATTTTCGATTTCATCAACACGTTCCCATTTGACGAGCGGAAGAGAGTTTCCGATTTCAAGCGCGGCGTCTTTGGGGATCATTCCGAGGTCGGCTTCGGCTCTGGAGAGCGCAATTTCTGTTTCAATAAGTGTTTGAAGTCTTCTTTCCTGAGTCCAAACATCTTTCATTTCCTTTGTTCCGTAACGGTATTCAATCGGGTGGATAGGCATTTCTTTTGCTCCGTTATGATAATCATTTGATAAAATAAATCGTAAATTCATTTGGTGTGAACCAATTGTATTTTGAATTCATTTGAGGTGAATCAATTGTATTTTGAATTCATTTGGTTGTGAATCAATTGTATTTTGAATTCATTTGAGGTGAATTCATTGTGATTTGAATAATTTCGTTGTGAATTCATTTGATTTTAAATAAATTTTAATAAATCTGTCGGGTTTGCACTTTTTTCATGACATATATTATAGACGGCGTACAAACGGGAAACAAATTTATCGGTTCATGTGAAAATAGTCTTGATGTTTAAAACAGATATAAATTTAATGTGTTCAACGAAAAATATCCAAAACTCTTATATGTATTAAGTGATAGTTATCATTCCTTTGAACAACAAGTTAATTGATATTTTATGAGCCTGTTTTACGGTTCAGCTGATGTATTTTAACTTAAATTCATAATTTTTACAATTATTCAATTAATCATTCAATTAATTCAGGTGAATTATATGGGAAAATTTCCGGAAGCAGACGAACGCTTATTAAAGAAAAAGATTTGTATGAAATGTAACGCACGCAACTCTATCCGTGCAACACGCTGCAGAAAATGCAACTATCCGAACCTTAGATTGAAAGCAAAGGACAAGAGCGGAGCGTGATCCCGTAATGACGGTGGAAGAGTACCTCTCGGAAATCATTCAAAAGGAAGGCGTCGCTCACGTCACTTTGATCGACCCGGCCTCGCAGAAACCCGAAGAGGCGGTACGCTTGGCAACCGAAGCTGTTGCCGGCGGAACAAACGCAATTATGCTCGGCGGCTCAACAGATGCCGGCGGCCAGCTTTTGGACCTTACCGCCAAGATGATCAAAGAGAACGTCTCGGTCCCCATCATTCTTTTCCCGGGCAGCACGTCCGGCTTTACAACCAACGCGGACTGCGTTTTGTTCATGAGTCTTTTGAACTCCCGCGACCCGCATTATATCGTCGGCAATCAGATGCTCGGCGCTTTAACGCTTTACAAAACCGGCATGGAATCCATTCCGATGGCATATCTCGTTTGCGAGCCCGGCGGAACAGTCGGCTGGGTCGGAGACGCGAAACTTCTTCCGCGCGCCAAGCCGGAACTCGCCGCAGCCTACGCCTTAACCGGCAAATACTACGGCATGCGCTACACCTATCTCGAAGCAGGATCCGGCGCAGACTCACCGCTTCCGCCCGAAATGATCGGAACGGTCAAGCACGTCTTAAAAGACAGCGTTTTAATCGTCGGCGGCGGAATCCGTGACGGTAAAGCGGCAGCAATCTGCGCGAAAGCCGGCGCCGATATCATCGTGACCGGAACCGCGATTGAGAAAGCCGATGATGTCAAAGCCTTAACGGCCGAAATCGTCATGGGTGCCAAAATGGGCAAAAAAGCTTAATTTGCCGAAAAATACAAAAACAATTTATTATTTCCGCCGCTTTTTGCGGCTTTCTTTTACTTTTATTCTTATTTCTTTTGACTTTTCCTTTGCGGAGGTTTTAGTGTGCTGAAGGTCTCTCATCTCGTTAAAGAATATCAGACGGCTCACGGAGAAAAACGTGTTTTGAATGATTTGTCTTTTGAAGTATCCGCTGCCGAAATTGTCGGAATTACCGGAAAAAGCGGCGCAGGCAAAACCACTCTTTTAAAAATTCTGCGCGGCGTTGAATCTTTTGACGGCGGCGCAATTGAAATTGACGGCCAAATCATTTCGCCGGATTCCGGAAAAGAGGGCGAGAAAATTCTTCGCCAGGCAACCGCGATTCATCTTCAGCGCAATTTCGGCCTTTGGAGCGGTCCTGCTATTGAAAATATTATCCGCAGATTGAATTTCCACATTGTCGGCACTGAAGCGCTTCCGCTTACCGATCATTACACTTATCAAGATCTTTATGACGAGGCGCTTTCCATTTTGAAAATGGTTCACCTGGAAGAAAAAGCGCTCCACTCCACCGACCAGCTCAGCGGCGGCGAAAAACAGCGTCTTGTTCTGGCCCGCCAGATTGCCGCACGCCCGAAAATTATGCTTCTGGACGAGCCCGTCACGATGACCGGCCCCGATACGAAGCAGGAAATTTTAGACGTGATTTTGGAATTAAAAGAAAAGCTCAATATTCCGATTCTTGTCGTCTCTCACCTTCCCGAAGTGCACGCTTATCTTGCCGACCGCGTTTTGTTTTTAGAAAACGGCAAAATCGCAATGGAAGGCGATCCCGTAACGGTTCTCAAATCTTTCCTCAAAGACATGCAGCCGAAAGAATCTTTGCTTGACATTTCGGAACTTATGCCGTGCATCCGCGCAAAAGATGTTTCCAAACGCTACAGCCTGATTCGCGTCGGCGAAGTTTTAAACATTCAGAATTTGAATTTTGACATTTATGAAAAACAAATCACGACTTTTATCGGCAGCTCCGGCGCCGGCAAAACCACCGTGATGAAATTGCTTGAAGGAATGGTGCCGCCGACATCGGGAACGATTGAAATCTTGTACCGCGAACATGAAAAAGAAAATCCTGTCAAATCCGAAGACGGCAAATGGATTGACATCGGCGCTTACAATGAAAACCGCATCTATCTGCGCAGCGTCATCAGCATCATGAATCAGGAATTTTCAATGTCGGTGAATTCCACCGTCCGCGACCAGATTCGATTCCGTCTGAGCATGAAAACAAGACATGCGATTGACACTGCAAAAGAACGCGCCGCAGAATTCGGAATTCCGCCGCAGGTTTTAGACATTATTTATCGTTTGCCCGACATGACGACGGAAGAAAAAGACACGGTCATGAGCGAGCTTGGAATTCCCGAGGACATTTTCTCTCAGCTTTTCCCCGTTTTCCCGTCTTCAAATGTCGACGAATACGCGGCGCCGATTTTCAAAGCGCTTGATTTGCCGCTTGAAATTTTGGATCAAAAACCCGATCAGATCAGCGGCGGCGAACATGTCCGCGCGTTTATCGCGCTCAGTCTGGTGACGTCTCCCGATTATTTATTCCTTGACGAGCCGTTCGGCGACTTGGATCCCGTCACGCTCCGTGATGTGACAAACGCGCTCAAGCGCATCAACAAAGAATTCGGAACGACAATCGTTATGGTCAGCCATCACATGGATTTCGTCAAAGAAGTTTCCCACAGAGCGATTTGGATTGACAAAGGCGCAATCGCAATGGACGGCGCACCCGCTGAAGTGTGCAACGCGCTGATTCAAAAAAGTCATGCCAAATATTTGGATTTTGACATTGAAAAATTGATGCAGGAATAAATTTTCTGCATTTTTATTGTTTTAAAAACAAATCTTTATATTTGCTGTTTCTTCTGCTCCTTTTTTTGTTTTTGCTTTTGCTTTTGTTTTTGTTTTTGTTTTTGTTTTTGCTTTTGTTTTTGCTTTTGCTTTTGCTTTTGCTTTTGTTTTTGCTTTTGTTTTTGCTTTTGTTTTTGCTTTTGCTTTTGCTTTTGTTTTTGCTTTTGTTTTTTGTTTTTTGTGTTTTGTTTTTTGTTTTTTGTGTTTTGTTTTTTTGATTTTTCTTTTCGTTGATTTTGGCAGAAACATTTTAATCTTTTTATCTCCTCATGAGTGACAAGGTGAAATACTTATGAGTTCGGAATTATCCCCTCAAGTTCAAAATCAAATTGCACAAATTCAACAAGTACAGCAGCAGGCGCAGGCGCTTGCAATGCAGAAATCTCAGATCGACGTGATGGTTAAGGAGGCGGAAATGGCAGTCGAAGAGCTGGAAAAAGCAGCTGACGATGCCGTCGTTTACAAATCCGTCGGCGAACTGATGATTAAATCCGACAAAGCGTCTCTTTTGAATTCTTTAAAAGAGCGTCAGGAATCGTTTTCTTTAAGGGTTCAGTCGATTGAACGCCAGGAAGAGCGCTTAAACTCCCGGTTTAAGCAGCTTCAGGAACAGCTTCAAAGCATGCTCGGAACTTCCGGCGGCGGCGAGGACGAAGACTAATCTCAGCCGTGACATCTATGAGGGTCAACGATTTAGAATTCTTCAATCGCCTCCTGGATTATCGGAACATACTCTACATTTGCCACAGAAACGCGGACCCTGACGCCATCGGCAGCGCTTATACGCTGGCCGAAGCTGTCGGCGGAACCATCGGAATCGTTGATGACTGCAACCGGGTGGCTGCAAATCTCATCGACAAATTAGGCATTCCGGTCGTTCTTTGTCCCGATCCGAATGATTACGACATGACAGTCGTCGTTGACACATCAACGCGCGGCCAGCTCAATGATTTAAAGCTCGAAGAGTTTTGTCTGATTGACCACCACGCAACAACGGCGCTTTTGGATGACGCTGAATTTTATATTCACGAAGAAACCACGTCAACCGTTGAGATTATTTTCAGAATTCTCAACGCGGCGGGTATCCACATTTCCCCGAAAATGGGTTTAGCCATGATTACGGGAATTATCACGGACACCGGTCATCTGAAACATGCCAACGCGAGCACATTCAAGACGCTTTCGGGAATCATGGAAGTGAGCGGCGTTGATTATTTCGATGCTTTGGAATTGATGGCGGCAACGCCGCAGGACATTTCAATCCGCATCGCGATGCTCAAAGCGGCCATGCGCTGCCAGGTCGAGCGTGTCGGTGACTGTCTGATCGCAACAACGAATGTCAGTTCGTACGGCGGCGCGGCAGCGTCCATGCTGACCAACATCGGCGCAGACATCGCCTTTGTCGGTTCTTCCAAGGACGACAACAGCGTGCGCGTCAGCGGCCGGGCAAAAAGAGATATGATCCTATCCGGCGTGAATCTCGGGAAGCTGATGGAAGATGTCGGCGACAAGTACAACGGAACCGGCGGCGGCCACAGCGGCGCTGCAGGCATTGATGCCGACTGTCCGTTAGAAACGCTGATGGGCGATTGTACAGAGTATGCCAAGAAACTTCTTGCAGGAGAAAGCAGTTCGCTTCCGTGCAGGAAAATTTCCGCCGACCAGCCCGACGAGGAATTGGAATATTTAAACAGCGCAAGCGATTGAAGCTGTTTATTTAATCTTTCTTTTTTTCTTTTACGGTAAGCAGTAGCTTTATTTTTTTGTTTCCATTTTCAATTTTAAATCCGGATTGCGTTTTCAAGTCATTTCAAAAGCCGAGGGTCATTTTAAAAATTTTAAAGCTGATGCTGATGCAGCTCGCGTGCGCAGACGGCGGCAGACAGCAGCGGTGACAGCAGCAGTGGTGGCAGCAGCGACAGTGTCGGCAAACAGAAACCTGACGATAGCTGTGCCCCCCGTTCGCGAGAGCGAACGGATGTGATAAAAATAAAATGATACATATGGGAGTGCCGGCAGTGGAAGCAGTAACGGTGGCAGCAGCGACGGTGGCAGCAGTGGTGGCAGCAGCAACGGTGGCAGCAGTACCGGTAACAGCAGTACCGGTAACAGCAACGGTGGCAGCAGCGGTGGGTGTATGCCTCCGCAACAGCAGCAGCAATAAATGCGGTTCCAACAATGGCAACATTAGCAACAACGGCAGTCACAATGGAAGCAGCAACGATGGCAGCAGCGACGGCAGCAATAAAATCCAAATCGGCGCCAATAATAATTGCAGCAGCAATTTTCAATCAGCTGTTTTCTGACCTGTTTTTTTCAATACATCTTTTATATTCGCGTGCCATTTTTTAGCATACAGAAATCTATTTTTAGTTTCGCAATATTCTCTCAATTTCCCGTCGGCGGCAAACAGGAGGAATATTTATCGAAAATTCAAATTCAATCGAAAATCAAAATCCGTTTGCAAACTGGAAACAAAAAACGGCTCTCTTCTTCGGGAGCCAGGCGATTACGCTTTTCGGATCGTCTCTCGTTCTTTATGCAATTATTTGGTACATTACGCTGACAACAGAGTCAGGCGTCATGACGATGATGATTGTTATTTGTTCCTTTGTCCCGCAGTTTCTGATTTCATTCTTTTCAGGCGTTTGGGCGGACAAATACAATCGGAAAACACTCATTATACTCGCGGACGGCGGAATCGCGCTTGCGACACTTGCGCTCATCGTTTACATGATGGCCGGCTACACATCCGTTGCCGCGCTTCTGTTTATTGCAGCAATCCGATCGGTCGGCGCAGGTATTCAAATGCCGGCCGTTAACGCAATCATTCCTCAAATCGTTCCGGGCGAAAAGCTTGTGAAAGTCAACGGCATCAACGGGTCGCTTCAGTCGATTGTCAACTTGGCGACACCCGCCGTAGCCGGCGCCATCATGATTTACGGTGAAATCTACAATCTCATGATGATTGATGTCATCACTGCGATTATCGGTATTTCGATTCTGCTTTTGATTTCAATTCCGAAACACAAAAGAGCGGAAACGCCGGTCAAAACAGGTTATTTGGCGGACATTAAAGAAGGATTCACATACAGCATGCATCATCCGTTTTTAAAACCGCTTTTCATCATTTACGCGTTTTTCACAATTTTGTGCGTTCCCGCATCTTTCTTAAATGTTCTGATGGTGACGCAGGTGTTCGGCGGCGATTATTTGTATCTGACGCTGAACGAAATGACATTCTTTGTCGGAATGCTCATCGGAGGACTCATCATCGGAACGTGGGGCGGATTTAAAAATCGCGTCAAAACAATGTGGGTCGGTTTGTTTTCTTTCGGCGCTCTCACAATCGGTTTCGGTCTCACGGATACGCTTTGGATTTATCTGATTCTGATGGGTCTCGTCGGATTAACGATGCCGTTTGCCAATTCACCGATCATGAGCATGATTCAGGAAAAAGTCGAGCCCGACAAACAAGGCCGCGTTTTTTCGCTGATGCAGATTCTCTTCTCCTCACTCATGCCGCTTGCCATGCTGTTTTTCGGGCCGCTGGCAGATTATGTTCCCGTTCAGACAATTGTCGTTTACTGCGGCATCGGCATCGTGATTGTTTCAATTGCCGTTCTTTTCAATAAGAAATTCTATCGGCAGGGTTTGTTTGAAGCAAAAACAGGAAATGAATTTGAAGAAAAGAAAGAGGAAGTTTTAGAATAAATTATGTTTTTTGAAGAGCTTTTAAAGCTCTTCTTACTGTTAATAAAGTTAAAAATTCAAATATTAAAAGTTGAAAATATAAAAAAACGAAAACTCAAATGAGTTTTTCAGTTTAATTTTTTAAATTTGCTTCCGAATTCGTTTCTTAAAAGAACACTTAATTCTTCGGGCGTTCCTTCAATAATATCTTTTTTCGGCAAAAGAAACACCTGCATTTTCGTCACATAAATTATGAATTCATTTTTCTTTTCTTCGGCGCTGTCAAGCATCGAATATTTGTACGTTTTTGTTTCAAGAGCACCGTTTTGCCGCGTTACATTTTGAATCAGTTCGGTTTCCGTCACTTCGTATTCAATAACGGCTTTGTTTTCTTTTTTCATCAAAAGATTCCGCATATTTTTTTGAATCATCGGGGCTGTAAGATATGAAAAAGGAATCAGTAAAATTCCGAGAACGATCAACAAGATTGACATTTTTCTGACCGTGCCGATGTTGTAAAACAGAAGCAGGAATATTATTCCCGGGAGAATTAAACAAAGCGAAGGTATGACAACGGCGCCGATTAAATGAATTTTGTACTTTTCGGCCATGAGCGTTTCCATTTCTCCGATATTTAATCCTGTTTTGACTTTAACATTCATGTTAATCGTAATGATTTGCAATTATTTATATGTTCAGAATTCCCAATTTTGTTTTCTGTCTGTTCGGGAATCATTTGTTTTTTATATCTCTTCTTTCATTCTTTTTTTGCATTTGAATTTGTCATCTGTTTGAAAATTCAATTTGCCGATAACAAAGGAGTTTAATTTATGCCTTACTGGAAACCCGAAATTGAGACGATGGATCCCAAAGATCTGCGTCAAATGCAAAGCGAAAAGTTGGTCAAGCTTGTGAAATACGTTTATGACCGCTCCCCTTTTTACAAAAAGCGCTTTGACGAGTTCGGCGTCAAACCGGAAGACATCAAATCAATCGATGATATCGGCAAACTCCCGTTTACCAAAAAACAGGACCTTCGCGACACTTATCCAAACGGCATGTTCTGTGTGAAAAACACGGACGTCGTTCGCTATCACGCGTCTTCCGGCACAACCGGAAAACCCACGGTCGTCGGCTACACGCAAAATGACTTGGACGCTTGGGCCGAATCACTCGCGCGCGGAATGACCGCTGCAGGACTCACCCAAGACGATATTATTCAGGTCAGCTACGGCTACGGCTTGTTCACCGGCGGTCTCGGCGTTCACTACGGTTCCGAAAAACTCGGCGCGACAACCCTGCCGACAAGTTCCGGAAACACCGAGCGCCAAATTACGCTTATGAAAGACTTGGACGTGACCGCCATTTGCTGCACGCCGTCTTATTTCTCTTATCTGATTGAAGCGGCCGAGCAAATGGGCTGCAGCATCAAAAATGACACCAAACTCCGCGTCGGCATTTTCGGCGCCGAGCCGTGGTCGGAATCTCTCAGAAAACGCATTGAAGAGCGCTCCGGAATCAAAGCGTACGACGTTTTCGGCACATCCGAACTCAGCGGACCGCTTTTCATCGAGTGCGAAATGCAGGAAGGCATGCACATCTGGAGCGATATGTTCCTCTTCGAAATCTTAGATCCCGAGACGAACGAGCCTGTTCCCGACGGCGAGGTCGGCGAACTGGTCGTGACAACGCTCGTTAAAGAAGCGCTGCCGCTCATCCGCTACCGTGTCGGCGATTTGGCATCGCTTGACACCTCCGTCTGCAAGTGCGGCCGGACACACCCGCGCCTGATGAGACTCAAAGGACGGTCTGATGACATGGTGATTGTCCGCGGCATCAACGTTTTCCCGGGACAGGTGGAATATGTTTTGGTTAAATTCCCCGAAGTGTCTCCGCATTTCATGATTATTCTCGACCGCGACGGCGAAATGGACAGCATGAAAGTTCAGGTCGAATTGACCGACATGGTGTCCGACAAATTGGACGATTATTACAAACTCAAATCCCGGATTGAACACGAGCTCAAATCCATCCTCAATCTTTACGCCGAAGTCGAATTTGTTGCGCCCGGAACAATTCCGAGATCGGAAGGAAAAGCTAAAAGAGTGACGGACAACCGTACATTTTGAAGAATATTTAAAAAATTGAAAATTTTGAAGAATCTTTGAAAAAATTTTAAAAATTTGAAAATATTTTAAAAAATTTTAAAAATTTTGAAGAATGATTGAATATTTATTGAAGTTGCGATATATTGAATTTATCGAATTATATTAAAATCAGAAGCAAAATCTGAAACTTAAAAATTAAATCAAGGAGTGATTCCATGACAAAAACCATTAAACAGATTTCTCTGTTTTCCGAAAACAAGCCCGGCCGGCTGGCAAAAATCGCCGACGTTTTGGGAAAAGAAAAAATCAACATTCGCGCGTTTACGATTGCGGAATCCGGCGATTTCGGCATTGTCCGCCTTGTCGTGGATCATCCCGACCAAGCGCACGACGTTCTGAAAAAAGAAGGCTTCACCGTTTCCGAAACCGATGTCATCGCCGTTGAAATCGATGACGTTCCCGGAAGCATGAAAGATGTCGCCGAACTTTTCGCGGAAGGCAATATCAATATTGACTACGCCTACGCTTTTATCGGCAGAAACCAAAAAGCCGTTTTGATTGTCCGCGTCAGCGATTTGGACAGCGCTCTTGATTTCCTTAAAAACAAAGGCGTTTCCCTTTTGGAAATCAATGATTTGCTTTAAACGAAAAATGCAGCATTAATGAAATACAACGTTAATGATTTGTTTAAATGAAAAATGACGGCATTAATGAAATACAACATTAATGATTTGTTTAAATGAAAAATGACGGCATTAATGAAATATAACATTAATGATTTGCTTAAATGAAAAATGACAGCATCATTTTTCTTTTTATTTTATTATATTTTGATTGAATTCTTCGGTTTTATTTTATGTCTCCACAGCCTGATTCTTGGAAAAGCAAACGCGGCGGAATTCACACAACGATTATCGGTGACCGTAAAGGCCGAAAAATCGCGTCTCTCGTTTCTTCTCACGAATCCGTTAAAAAAATTGTTCCCGGAATCATTCAAAGCAAAGGACCTTCCGGCGGTTCTTTCCGCGCCAAAGTTCTGCGTCCCGACGCCCGCGGAAATCTCAGACTTTTATTTACCCAAGGCACCAGTTTTCAGGAAATTATTCTTGTGACAACCGCCGCTGATTTAGCGGAAGGCGAAGCTGTTTCGGACGAATTGAACGCTTTGATTGAAAAAGAATTGGGCGAATGATAAAATTAACATAAACAGACAATAAAATAAACAGATAAAATAAACAGATAAAATAAACAAATTAACTAAACAGATAAAATAAACAACAATCGGAGACCACATTTTGATTTATTTAGGCGTTGATCACGGAACAAATGCAATCCGCTTTGCGGTTTTATCGGACGATTTGATTCGTTTGTTTGAAATCCCGAGGGCGGATGCCGGCAAAATGGATGTCGGAGAACTTCAGAACTTCATTGAAGATCATCTCGGAATGCCGCTTTCCGACATCGACTTGGCATGTCTGACTTATTCCATGGGCGACGGCATTTCTCAAATCGAAGATCTCCGTTTTGTTCAAAACCGCGGTGTTTTGGACACAACCGGCGCCGGAATCCAAACAAACGCCGGCACAAAAGTTTATGACATTTTTGCAAACGACATCTGTCCCGCCGTTCTTCTGCCGGGACTGCATCAGAATAATTCCGTGACGGACGCGCGAATGCAACACTTTTCCCATCAGGCAAGCCCGGAAAAAATCGGCATTGCATTTCATGCTAAATCTCTCGGCCACCGCCGCTTCATTCTTTCGGACATCGGCTCAAACACCGTCACGCTGGCCGTTTCGGATGACCAAATCCTCGGCGCCGTCGATGCCGCCGTTTTTGCGCCCGGCAAAAATCACGGACCGTTGGATGTCAATGCCATCCGAAAAGTTGATTCGGGCATTCAAACGGCAAACGAAGCGTTTTCAAATGCCGGTGTCGGCGATGACAAAAAAGCGCTTGCCTTTTTTGCCGCAATGGAAATTTCCGCTTTAGACGTTTTGATGAAAGATTACAACGCTGCCGACTACGACATTTTAATTGCCGGAAGCGGCGGCGAAGACATCGGCGTCCGGCGCGAAATCAGCCGGCTGCTTCAAAAACCCGTCGAATCCGTCGGCAGCAAAGCGGCGGCAATCGGGTGCGCCGAAATCGCCCGCGCCGTCATTTTCGGCGAAAAAGATATTTTCGGAATTCCCGTCAACTTCGATTTAACAGCCTGGGAAATCCGGCAGGGATACGGGCTTGAACTTTAAAATGCAAAACTTAAGTCGGAATTTTAAATTGTACAGAAATCTCCGGTTCGTTTTTGATTTTTTTAAAAATTTATGCAGCTCGCGCGCGGCCGGCAGCAGCGGCAACGGCGGCAGCAGCGGCAACGGCGGCAGCAGCGGCAACGGCGGCAGCAGCGGCAACGGCGGCAGCAGCGGCAACGGCGGCAGCAGCGGCAACGGCGGCAGCAGCGGCAACGGCGGCAGCAGCGACCCGTTCGCGAAGCGAACGGCTGCTTAAAAAGGAGGCCGCATTAAGAGATACATTAAGATTCAGCTGACCAAGCAGCAATTTGTTTTCTTGTTGCGCCGACCGTCATAAAATGCAGGCCAAAAATGCATACCCTAAGTTAGTCAAAAACAAAATAAATCAAAAATAAATTTGAACGGAAGAAAAAATCAAAAAAAAGAAACAAAGGATTAAACGTCTTCCAAATGAAGATTGTCATCCTTGCTTTTAATCACTTCAAATCGTCTTTGTTTCGGCGCCTCATCAAGAGGATTGTCATTGTCATCCTCGCTCTTTTTGCCGATCTCGACATCTTCGGCTTCTTCTTCTTCATCGACTGCCAAAAGATGAGTTTGACCTTCTTCGTCTTCGTATGTCATTTTTGCATCTTTGAGCAGAATCACATAGTCGGCGGAATTCTTCAAGGCAATCGAAAAGCCCGGCTGAATGCCGAAAATAATCGTTTCTTTTCCTTTCTCATTGGCTTTGTTGAGAAGCGGTTTAAAATCAGCGTCACGCGTAACGATTGCGATCGTATCGATATTTTCGTTGTAAACCAATTCCATGCCTTCAACGGCGAGGCGGACATCCACGTCGCTGGAACAAATAATCGGCTCCAAACCGTGATTTTCAATCGCTTCAATCAGCTTGTTGGACGCATATTGGTTGATAAACACCTTTCCGATTTTGACGTTGCCGTATTCCTTCAAAACGTTTTTGATTTCGTAAAGGTCAACGTTGAATTCCTTGCGGATAACGTTCGGCCCGTCAACCAAAAGGCCGATTCTCTTCCGCTCGTTTTCTTTTTTGGAAGATAAATATTTTGTAATAGATCCGAATCCGGATTTTGTATTCGCCATAATTTCAAGACCCGTATAATGATTACCTTGACGGTCTCGCCCGACGCGGCACAGGCCGTACAACCTTAACACATGATTAATAATTATAATAATTACAATAAATACTGAATTAATACTTGAATTGATAATTACATACTCAAATACTGCAAACACGCAGCGCACAACGATCATAACCGCTATTTAAAAACAAACAAATCCAAAACTCGTCTGTTTTTTAAATATTGGTACAAAGATAATTGTTATTTTTCTTATTTGATTGTTCCGTTTGAATTGTCATGATTTCGGTCAGATTCATTCTGTTGCGTTCAAATCTTTTCCAAAAGACTGAATTTCCGAATCGCTGATCGAACTTTTTGTTTCGGCTTAAAATCAAAGTATTTCTTCATCCGGCGCCCTTCTTTTCTCCGGTGAAAAAACAATTCTCCGCCGTACGTTGAAAACAGCGCGTAAGCCGTCTCAAATTCTTCAAAATCTTCGGCCGTCAGCTCAATCAAATATTTGGAATCCGTGCTGAAAACTTCAAGCAGAACAATTTCCCGAATCCGTTTCAGCTCTTCCGTCTGCGGCTCGGCATCAAAATAAAGCGTATGCCGCAGGCCCGGAAGCCAGCAGGCATACATCTTTTTAAAATCAATGACCACAATCGGAACACGCTCGTTCTCCGGCGGTTTCAAATAATTTCTTCCGATAAACGGCGAATCGGTCATTTCAAACTCCAAACATCTCGATTATGTCAATCATCTGTTTCAATATTGATGTTTCAATATCGATGTTTTATCAATATTCATCCATTTTCAACATCATAATTGTCAATAACTATTCTGCTGCCGCATTTTATCTTTCAGGCGATTGCGGTAATAATACCCGAACGCCAATCCGATAATCAGACCGCTCAAATGAGCCGCATGCGCAATCAGGCTGCCGCCTCCCATGAAGAGAACACTGATAAAAGCGTAAACCAAGACCATGTATTTGATTTTAATCGGAATCGGGACGAAAAACATATAAATTTGGAGGTTCGGATTAATTGCGGCAACCGCACCCAATACGCCGTAAATGGCACCGCTTGCGCCGACCAGGCCGACACCCGTGTTTCCTTCAATCAAAATGAATCCGAGTGCGGCAACAATGCCCGACACCAAATACATGAATACAAACGATTTGTTTCCGATCAACTTTTCCAAGTATCGGCCGAACGAATACAGCACAATCATGTTGAACAAAATGTGGAAAATATCCGTCGGGCTGTGCATAAACATATGCGTAATCAGCGTCCATGGCCGGGCAATGATGTAATCAATGCTTGAGCGCAGGATACACATGTCATAAATAATCAAACAAATCGGATTTTGGAACAGAACTGCACCCAATTCGATAATTTGCATGACGGCGCAAATTAAAATAATCATGTAAGTCGGGCTGCTTAAGATTTTCTTCCAAAGCGGCGGCGACCGCGCGGCTGTATAACCGTGCTGCTGTTCAAACCGGTCTTTGTCGTAATAATCGGCTTTCGGCGGATTTGTTTCTTTGGACGCGCCCGAACCGTAAGTTCTGGTGTAAACGCGCGCCTGTCCTTCTCCCATATTCACCCCTCTCGGATCGACAAAACAATTGTGATTTTGCCTTGAAACGTGTTCGGAACAATACGTTTTTCCGCAGACGCTGCAAATCGCCTGCGCCGGCTCTTCCTTTCCGCATGCCTGACATCTTGTCATGAAAAATCTCCGTGTTTCGCGTGCTTTTTTCGGATTAATCCGTTTCAATCTTGAACAAAACACCCGTTCCGGCCAATGTCAAATGCACTTTGTCGCCGAGTCTCAAAACATCATCGAGCGTTATGTTTGAATCCCATTCGTAAACATAGTCATACGGCCCGCGAACAAGATTAAATCCCAGGGACATCAGGCGGCTGTTCACTTCCGAAGGCGGAGAACAGGTTCCGTCGCTGTTGTACCAAATCTGCAGATAAGTTTTCATGATTTTCTATTGAATTTCTTTATTTATTATCTTATCCCGATTCTCTCTTTTTAATTATTATTTGAAAAAAAGCATCCGGTTTTGGGCATTTTTTAAAAATTGAGCTGTTCGCGCGCGGGCGGGCAAACATACGAACGATAAAACAAAATAAAGCAAAAATAGAACAAAAATAAAGCAAAAATAAAGCAAAAATAAAACTAAAATAAAACTAAAATAGAAAAAAAAATCAAAAAATAAAAAAACAAAATGAAAATGCTGAAACGCCGAAAAATTCCGGTTGTTTTGGAATTTCCGGCATTTTAAACAAAATTAATTCGACAAAACAGCGTCTAATGCCTGAACAATCATTTTCTTGTATCCCGAAAATTCGGGCGTGTAATGAGTCAGCGCATTTTGAATGTTTTCATTTTCCGTTTCGTTTGTCTGCAAATAATTCTCGGCGGCGGAAATTCTTTCGTATGTTTTTTCAGCTGTTTCCAGCGTCCAGAGGTTCCGGTCTTTTTCGTCCGTTTTTTGAATATATTCGGGACGGATTGAAAGAATGGTGTTGCCGTCATCGGCTTTAAACGCGGTGACTTTTCCGACGACCGTCACGAAAGCGGGCGTTTCGGCCTCTGCCAAAAAGCGCATTGCTTCGGCTTGGTACTGGCCGGCGTAAACCGTAAACGTTCCGGTCGGATCGGCAATTCTTGCGCGGTAATATTCCGACGCCGTTCCGATGTTTTCAACTTCCGTTAAAACGCCCGAAATTAAGATGCGGTTGGCTTTTGCACCCGTCGGCGTTAAAACGTACTGAGGAGCATATTGTTCTTCTTCTTCCCGATAAACCAAATCGGAATCCTTCAATTCTTTCGCAAACATACGAACGGCAATTTCTCTGAAATATCCGGGCATTTTAAATCACCTTGATTTCTTCAATTTCGTCTTCGGACTCATCAGTCGTGTCGTCGGCATTGCCGGCGTCGGAGTCCATCGAATTCAGCATTTTTTCAAACTTTTCAAAATCGGAATTTGACGGTGTTTCAAATTCCTGCGTTTCAGCCAATTCCGAAATGTCATTCAGCTCTTCGGCGCTGAAATTTTCGATTTTTTCCATTTCGGTCGAATCGGCATTGGATTCTTCTTCTTCAGATCGGCCGGGTTGGCTCGATTGACTTAATTCTTCGGCAATCAAACTTTTCAGCCAAACCGCTTTGCTCAAATCGGCAGACTCTGCCCGCTCAACGTTTTCGGCAATAATGTAGCGGTCGGTTTTTGCGCCGCTGACGGTGTAATATTTCCCGATGAATTCGTTCTTGATGATATCGTTGATGCATTCGGGATCCAATGTTTCCGTTGCCGTTAACACGGCGTCTTCCAAAGACATGCCGAGCAGCTTTTCCGTCAGCTCGCAGTTGATGATTGTTTCATGCGCTTGCGTGCCGTCGTCAAAAACGGCTTTAATCCGAAGATCATATTTTCCTTTCAGCCGGCCGTGTTCGGAACACATGCCTTTGGCCATGACTTTGCTGCATTCCGGGCATCTGCGGATCAGTCCGGATCCGGCCTGGATGTCAACAGCGCAGCCGCAGACTTCAAAAACAGAAGGCTTTGCAATGATTTCTTCGTCAATTTCTTCGATTTTTCCGGCGCGGTTCACTTCAATAAAGAAGCTGCCGTTCCATTCTTTGACGAGCACGTTTTTGAACAAATATGATTTTTCCGCTTCAAGCTGTTCCACTTCGGACGTTTTCCAAACCGTAAAGCGCATCGTTCCGGTTTCATCGCCGAGAATGCCGGCAAACGCAATGCTTTCATGCGTTTTTTCAAAAATCTGAACGACATTTGCTTTCAAATCCGTCCACAAACCGTTTTGAGAAAGTTCGGAAACGGTCCGCATCTCATTGACCCGTTCTTTCATTTCGCCGGCCGCATAATCGCCGGATTTGACAACCGTGATCTCTTCTTCGGAACCGGTGACAACCGCGGCTTTGTTCAAAGAAATGCCGGCTTTGCCGTTCCAGGATTTGACAATCACATTTTTAAAATCATATGTTTTGTTAAGCTCAAGCGGCTCAATTTCAGAACCGTTCCAAATCGTGAACTTGACGATTCCGGTTTCATCGCCGACCAAACCGGCCTGAGCGATACTTTCATGACTGTTTTCCCAAACCTGAATCACTTTTCCCGTGAGATTCACCCAAGTGTCGGGCAAACCCGCCATCGCCGAAATGTCGGCCACTTTTTTGGTGACAGCCGTTCCTTTGCCGGCAAAAACTTTGGGTTTTGCAATATTGAATTTTTTCAAATACGCATTTGTTACGCTTCGCTGCGCTTCGGCGGCCGGAACTTTGAAAATTTCCGTTAAATTTTTGAGCTTTTCTTCAATTTCGGCCGCGGGCACATCCGCCCCGTTCTCGGTCAGCATTTTTTGTATCGTCATGACGCGATCGGTCAGATCGTTTGACGCATTTATTTTTGTCTCATTAAACTGAATCGATTCGGCTGAATCGGCAAGTCCTGTTTCATTCATATCTGTCATTCCTTTAGACCTCCGGTTATTTTCGGATAGATTTGAGTAGGTTTTTTGGGAGGCAGAATTCTTTAAAACGCGAGAATATAAAGAAAAAAGCGAAGTTCGGTGAAAGTATTAAACAAATTTTGTGAGCTTCGCTCACAAAATTTCAGGGGCGGGGGGAGGGAGGTGCTCGCAGAAAAATGTTCGCTTCGCTCACATTTTTATGGCTTCGCCGTCGATGGGAGGGGGGGTGTTTACTGAAAAATGTTCGCTTCGCTCACATTTTTTGCGGCTTCGCCGGTGTGTAACAGTTGCGGCCACCGCATTTGAGCCGGGTCGGAGCTGCAAAGGCAGTTGCAGCCGCCGCATTTGAATCGGATCGGAGCTGCAAAGACAGTTGCAGATTGTAAATTTAAGCAGGAACAGAGTGCAAAAACAGTTGCAGATTGCAGATTTTAGCAGGAGCAGAGCTGTCAAAAACAGTCAGGGATAGAACTTGGGCAGGGGAGGGTGATAAATAAAATGGGGGGAAAAAATTCAAAACAATCTGTTTTTATTTTTGTTGATTAAATAAAAAACGCCTGTGAATAAAACCAAAATTAATATCAGTACCACGATAATTAATATAATTTCTATGGGTCCTAAGCCTCCGAATATCAATTTCATTTCTCCTGTTATTTTTCCGTTGTTTTTTAATTAATTTTTAATTTCAATCCTGAATGGTCTCATCTTTTTCCAAAGCAACCGGTTTTTTCTTTTTTTCGTCTTCCGCCTCCAAAATCCCTTTTTTAACGGCGCCTTTAATGATATAATAAAGGGCAGTCAGAAAAATTGCGGCAGGAACCAAATACAAAAGCAATACTACGAAAATTACTAAAATTTCAGTTATACCCATTAACATTTTTACACATCTTTTTCTTTTTCGATTTTTAATTCGGCAGTTGCTTCTTTCATTGCTTTTTGAACAGCTTTTCGGATAATATAATAAAGAGGAAAAAGAGCCAGCAAAAAAGGAATCATAAATGATAAGTATTGAGTCGGTTCAAAACTAATTTCCATATATCCAGTTATCATTCAATAAATTATATAAAAATGAATCGGTCTGCCTCTTCGACTTTCAGCGGCATCGTTGTCGATTGGGGCGGATGTTTATGAATACAGTCGCGGAATGAAAACTTGGCAGGGCGGAAAAGCGGTCGGGGCGAGCTTCGCCGCCCCGATTATTGTTCCGCTCTTCGGGGGCACGGCAAAGCTGCGCCGGTCGCCGCGCGCGTGAGCCGCATTTCTCAACATTTTTTAAAAAACGCAGTCCGCTTTTCTCATAACAGTCGCGAAACAGAACGGTAAGGCCAAGCAAAGTCGTGCCGCCAATCATTCGTGTTTCACAACACAATTCGAAAGCCCGGTAATTTCCACAATGTCGCCGTTGTCGGGACTGTGAATAATCGTTTGCCTAAAAATTGCTCACTTTGTTCGCAATTTTTCAATGGGCAATCGGAGGACAGTGTTTGCAGAAAAATCGCTTCGCGATTTTTAGAGGCTTCGCCTTTAAAAACAGTCGCGAAACA
>NZ_JAWDKC010000025.1:0-93136 GCF_032714515.1 Methanimicrococcus hacksteinii
ATTTTCTCATTTTCATTTTCTCATTTTCATTTTCTCATTTTCATTTTCTCATTTTCATTTTCTCATTTTCATTTTCTCATTTTCATTTTCTCATTTTCATTTTCTCATTTTCATTTTCTCATTTTCAATTTTGATATTTTTTATTTGTTTTTGTATTTTTTAATTTTTAATTTTTTTCATTTACTTTTAAATATAATACAAATTTTCTAACACCACTGATGTCGTTTTTGTTTGGCAAATTTTAATATTCGGCTGTTCTGTCATGACTTTTTTGTAATTATTTTGTAATTGCAATAAGTAATCATAGATAAACTTAAATACTCACACAAATTCATTATATTTGAAAACTATTGTGATATCATCAGTTAATATATTTATACAGTCGATATAACTGATTATATTTTGAAGATTTAATAAAAACGAAAAAAACGAAAAAACAAAAATGGGGAGAGAGCATGAAACGCATTATTTTTGCGGCATTCATATTCATTTTAATTTTGTTATGTTTGCCCGTCAGTGCGGCCGCCGAATTGAGAGTCGGTCCAGGCCAAAATTATGAAACGCTCGAAGATGCTGTGCAGGGCGCAGCATCGGGAGATACAATTATTGTCACAGAAAATCTGACAATGACAAAACGCGCTTATATTTCTGATAAGCATCTGATTATTCAGGGCGCGGATCCGACAATTACGATTACGCGCGGTGCCGGCTTCAGTCCGGTTCAGGACAATGCCAGAAGCACCTTTAATCCGGGAATGCTGGAAGTTGCCGTGTCTGATCCCGGCAATTTGGAAGAGACTTCAAGCGTGACATTGAAAAATATCATTTTTGATGACGCCGGCAATCCGGACAGCGGCATTATGACAATTATGATACCGGGCGGCTCAAACCAATATCCGAATGATTGGAAAAACCGCATTTATGATTCCATTTTGTCTGCTTACGATACAAAAACAACCATTGTTTTGGGCGAAGGCGCACAGCTTAAAAATCCGGGCGGATATTCCGCGATTCACATCACAAACGGCGCAAACTGCATTGTTGAAGAAAACAGTGTCATTCAAAGCGGTTCAAACTTTAATCAAAATTTAATTTTGATGTACAACAACGCAAATTTAGTGTTTAACACAACATTGACCGACGTGACGGCAAACAACATTGTTTATGCCAAAAACCATGTCGGAAACGACGGAGAATTTAACATTCAATTCAACGGCGAAGTGTCCGGTTCCGGCATCCATGTTAAAAAAATCATCGCAGCAGAAAACAAAGGAGAAATTCAGTTTACCGGAACAATTTCAAACATTGATAATGTGATGGACGGCATTCAAGTGCACAACGGCGGCTATCTGAATTTCACGGGAACAATTTCCAAATTAACGAAAGCACAAAGCGCTTTGAACATTACTGCCGCATCTGTCGGTTCAACATTGGATTTTTACGGTGTTGTTGACGGATGTAATTTCAGTGCCAAAACAGATGACGGATCTGCAATTCGAGGATACCCGAAAGCTCAGATTACAATGTATGAAGGCAGCAAAGTTTCCAATAACACAAACTGTTTTGCAGGTGCCGTTTATTTGCGGACAAGCTGTGTCATTGACATTTACGGTGAAATTTCAAACAACACCTGCTCCAATGACAGCGGCGGCGGTCTTTATTTAATCGGCAGTACCGGTACTTTATATGATTCCGGAAAAATTGTCGGAAACAAAGTTACGACGGCATTTAAAGCCAGCGGCGGCGGTGTTTTTGTCAATGACGATTCCAAATTTATTATGGAAGGCGGCTTGATTTCAGGAAACAAAGCAACCGGCACATATACGGCAAGTAAAGAAGGCATGCTTCTTGGAAAATCCGGACAAGTTTACGGCGGCGGCGGTGTTTCGGTTTGTAAAGACGGGCAGTTTATCATGAACGGCGGCACAATTGAAAACAACGAAGCTGTTGTCGGCGGCGGTGTTTGGATTTCCGGCAGAGAACGGGCAAACACCGGATCAAGTTTTATTTTCAACGGCGGTACGATCCAAAACAATGTCGGAACAGGCGTTGTTGGTTCCAATAAAAACATTCATTACGGTAATGATATTGCAATTTTTGCAAATAATGCCGCTCCGTCATCTCAAAATACCGGCCATTACGTGTTCGTCGGAGAAAATGCAGTGATCGGCGAGAAGTTGATCGGTGTTTCTCAAACAAACAAATCAAACACGTCAAACATTACCGGTTACAAACAGGCGGTTTATTTTGATGACGGCAAAAACAAAGAACTTTGGCTCGGCACTTTAAAAGTGAATCTGGAAAAAGAAATTATTGAAGGATCACCCGTTTCAGGAAATGTTGCCGGCTATATCAATACCGACAGCAGTTTGTGGGCAGCCGTTCAACCGACCGTTCAAACAAGCGGCGCCGTCAGCATGACAACAAGTCTTTCGGACATGAATGAGGATATCAACAATAATGAATACGAGATTATTATTGCCTCATTGGATGACAAATTAGATATTCAGGACGCCGAACTTATCCGACCGACTCGGAATTCGGATGTTTTGTCTTTTGATCTGCCTGCTGCAGACAGCGCTTCAAGTTACGGCATCGTCATCCTTAAAAAAGTGAAAACGGATCCGTTGGACTTGACAATTTCATATGAAGGCAGCGGAGAGTTTTATTTCAAAGATTATCCGGACGAATCCGTGCTGACTTTCAATCCCGGGGATACCGGTGTTGAAATCGTTGCCGAAGCAGCCGACGGCTGGTTTATCGAATCAATTACATTGACGGCCGGCGACGGCAGCACTTTTACAAAAACCGTTATTGACGGCGTGACAGATGTTGATTACTGTGAATTGGCAGACGGCAGCAACAATATTCATGCCGTGTTTGTCTCTTCCGGCAGTCCCGAAGGTCCCAAAGAACCCGGAAAAGGCGGCGGCTCAAGCACGGGAAAAGCAACCGTGACTGAAGAAAAGAGTCCCGGCGGTTTCGGATCTGAAGAGCCGGAAACACCCGGAAAACCCGATAAACCGGATGAAACAGACGGCATTGAAAGCATTGCACCGCCGGTCATTGTTCTTCTGTTTATGATGGCAATCGCAACATTCCTGTTTGTTTACAAAAATGAAGAGGAATAAAAACAATATCAAATAAAATGAAATCGAATTAAACGAAATCGAATTAAACGAAATCGAATTAAACGAAATCAGATCAAAACAAATCGAAATAAAGCGAAGATAATAAAAATCAATTATCTTCGGCTTTATTTTCTTATTTTTAAAAATATGAAGTATTTAAACGCGTATTTAAACATATATTTTGAAGAATATTTAATGTGTTTAAAATAAATGTTTAAAATAAACGCCTAAGCAGAAAAATCAAATTTGCAGATTAAAGTCGGCCGTTAAGCCCATTCCCAATCTTTGGTGCCGGCGCCTTCTTCGAAATGGTATTTTGCAATACCGAGATCAACTTTTGAAAAAAAGCCGAGTCCTGCAGTCGCCTTAACTTTATTATTTTCGAGTTCGAAACAGAATTTCTGCTGATTCATTGCTGTCGGCGCCAGCTGTGCCGCCTCCATTCCATTACGGAACCATTCCGGCATTTCTCCGCTGACGCGGCACAAATCTTCAATCGGCTTGACTTTGTGAGAGATGCCGTTCGTTTCGCCGTAACCGATTGCAATGACCAGCACCAGTTTTTCACCCGGGCGAACGGTAATCATTTCTTTTCCTTTTCTTTTGCTGAACGTCAGTCCGACCCAGCAAGTATTCAGTCCGAGCTGCTGCGCTTTTAAAACAATTTTTTCACCGTAATAACCGCACTTTTCATCCAAATTGTCTTCTTTTTTTCCGACAAGCGCCAGATAATTTTTAACATTTTTGAATTTCCCGTATTTGACCATCATTCCGGTGAAAGCGGTCGGCTCGTTTAAACAAAGCTGAATGTTTAAACCGCTTTCCTGATTACATTCATTAATAGTTTCCTGAAGTGTCTGAACTGTTTCTTTTTCGATTTCTTTGTCCACGTAACTGCGAACTGAATGTCTTTCTTTGATAGCTTCCGATATGTCCATAATATTTCTCCTGCTGATTTTTTAGTTTTAGGTTTTTGTTTTAGGTTTTGGTTTTAAGGTTTGGTTTTAGGATTTTTGGTTTTGAGGTTCTTGATTTTTGAATTTTGAATTTTTTTATTCCTGTTTTTCATTTTGTTTTTTCATTTGGCTTTAAATCATGTTTCACCCGAAAACGGGCAACTCATTCCCGATTCTCGCTTTTTTGAAACTTCTTTGACCAATTCATTTGAATGAACAACAAGTTCTGTCAGCTGTTCCCATTGTTTTTTGTCTGCGTCAACATGGTAAAAGTTCATTGTGCCTCTTTTGTACATGTTAATCATGCCTGCCTCTTTTAATATTTTCAAATGATGAGAAACGGCCGGACGCGACAGGCGCGTATGTTCCGTTATATCACCGACCCGCATTCCGCCATAGTTCTTGAGCAGCGTAATCAAAATCTGCTGGCGGTTTTCGTCTCCCAGCGCAATCAATGTTTTCTGACAAGCTTCAAACTCTTTTGCCAGCTTTTTCATTTGCTTTTGCAATTTTTCAATTTCATTTTTCATTTGATTATTTTCCACGTGATTATTTTCCACTTAAATTCCTCTGTTACATAGCGGTTATATTGTTCAATGGTTTAAACATATAAACCATTATTCCATTAAAATTTTTAATTTAAAATTTAATCTGATTCTTCACGCCATCCGTCAAAAAACGCAATACAAATGACGGGCGAACCTTTTTATTGTTTCGGCTTCTGTTTGAATTTGGTGAATTTATGAATTCTTTCGAACAGATGAATCAGGCAATGGAATATATTGAAAGCAATTTGCTGTCGTGCGTAGATTTTGCAGCGGCCGCTGAAATTGCCGGCTGTTCCGAATACCATTTCCGCCGTATTTTTTCGTATTTGGCGGGCATGCCTCCGGGAGAGTATGTCCGTTTAAGAAAATTAAGCTGCGCCGCCGAAATTTTAAGAAGTTCGGAAATTTTAATTTCGGATTTATCACAGAAGCTGGGATATGAATCGGCCGACGCTTTTACAAAAGCGTTTCAATCGTTTCACGGACTGCCGCCGTCAAAAGCGCGGAATATCGAAGCGGGCGTTAAAACATTCACGCCGATTACATTTCAAATTGCAATGAAAGGAGGAACAAAAATGAATTACAGAATCGTTCAAAAAGAGGCATTTGACATCATCGGTTTCAAAAAGCGGGTGACGCTTCAATTCAGCGGTGTTAATACGCAAATGGAATCCGTATACGAAAAATTAACGCCTGAAATTGTTTCGGAATTAAAAGGTCTGTGCAACACTGATCCTGCCGGAATTATAAATGTTTCAGCGAATTTTGAAGATCGGATTTTGGAAGGAAGCGCGCTGGACCAATACATCGGTACGGCCGTTTCAAAACCTTATGGCAACGCCGGCAAAAGCAGATTTGATCTCAGCGGATTTGATATTTTATGTGTTCCGCCGTACACGTGGGCTGTTTTTTCGGTTTGCGGAAAATTCCCGGAAGCACTTCAGGAGACATGGGCGAGAATTTATTCCGAATGGCTGCCGGAATCCGGTTATGAATTGTGTGACGGGCCTGAAATTTTATGGAACGAGGGACCGAATATGACAAAAGAAGATTATAAAAGTGAAATTTGGATTCCGGTATTGAAGAAATGATTTTGCATCAAAAATCAGAATTCAAAAAAAGAAATGAAAAAGATTTTTTCGGTCATTATTGAACCATTATTCAGTCGCCGATGACCGGAAAATCCATTTCTTCCATTTTGCTGCCGAGTTCTTCTTCGATTCTTTCAACGATTGTTTTCAGCACTTTAATCCGGGCGTAATATTTGTCGTTTGCCTCAACGATGACCCAAGGGGCATCTTTCATGCTTGTTTTTTCAATCATTTCATTAACGGCGGCATAATAATCGTCCCATTTTTCGCGGTTGCGCCAGTCTTCGTCGGTCAATTTCCATTGCTTCAGCGGGTTTAAGGAACGGGCGACAAATCGTTCGTATTGTTTTTCTTTGCTGATGTGCATCCAGAATTTGATGACAATAACGCCGTCGTTCGTCATGACTTTTTCGAAATGGTTGATTTCGTCATAAGCCCGTTTCCATTCGTCTTCGGCGCAGAAGTTTTCGATGCGCTCGACCATGACGCGGCCGTACCAGCTCCGGTCGTAAATGGATGTTTTGCCGCAGGGGGGAATGCCGTCTAAGAAACGCCATAAGTAATGGTATTTTTGATCCACGTCTGTCGGCGATCCGGTCGGAATCACGCGGTAGTAGCGCGGGTTCATGGCCTGGACAATGCGTTTGATGCTGCTGCCTTTGCCGGCGGCGTCCCACCCTTCAAAAACGAGCACCATCGGTTTTTTGTTCAAATAAAGAGAATAATGTAAAAATGCCAGTTTCTTCTGATATTTTTTCAATTTTTCTTTGTATTCTTTTTTCGTATATGATTTTGATAAGTCGACCAGGTCCAGCGGTCCTTCTGTTTTGATTAAATTCTGTTTCGGCAAAGCACAGACAGAATTTTCTTCAAGCGCTCTTTTGGATTTGACATCAAAGATTGCTTTTTTAATTTGCTGCGTAATAATCTGCATTGTGCCGGCCGTCACTTCATCGATATTTTTGTCGACGAAATATAAGTTCCACGGCGCGTATTCGGTATTGGTCTTCTCGATGACTTCTTTGATGACGTGAATGTCTTTTTTGTAGATTTTTTCGGTGGATCTTTTATCAATATTGTACGGCATGATTTTTTTCCATATTTTGTGGCTTTCTTCTCTTGTTTCTTTTCGGGCGCCGAGGTAAATCTTTATGATATATGTTCCGTTATCGGAAAGCGTTTTTTCGAAGTCGTTAAATGTTTTAATCATTCTCTCAAATTTCGGAGAATTGATGATTTCTTTATTGGCCGGTTCTGTAAAAATGGCTTCGATGTTGGATTTTTTGCTCAAATTGGAACAGCCGAAAATGTCTGAATCATTCAGCAGATGCTCAATGAGGCCGCGCATATACCAGCTGCGGTCAAAGACGGCAATTTTGCCTTTCGGCGGAATCTTCTGACTGAAGCGGAAAATAAACGGAATTTTGTTTTCTTCAGAAGTCGGCGCATCGGTAAAATGAAAATCAAAACCGCGTGAATCCAAAGGCAGAAGCTGGCGGTTAATCACTTCGCCGATAAAAACATCGTACCACCCTTCAAAAACAATGATAATCGGGATGTCAAGTTCGTGCGCTTCTCTTTGTAAAACGCCGAGCTCTTCTCCGTATTTATCAATTAATTTTTCAAAATCAGCATCTTCCGGAAAATCCGGCTTGTATTCGGAAACCATTTCAATCCCTTCGCATTTCGTTTTAATTTATGAATGATTATTTTTATCGCTTGTATTATCGTTTGTAATAATATAATGTAATCATCTCGAATTAAATATATAATTATGTTTTAAATAGAATTATTTTTTAAATTGTTCATTTTAAGCTGCAGATCAAATTTTAGTTTTTTGAAATTTCAAGTTTTAGAATTTTTTTGTTATTTCGATTTTTTATTTTTCGTTTTTCAATTTTTCATTTTTCATTTTTTTATTTTTCAATTTTTCATTTTTCAATTTTTCAATTTTTTGAAATTTCAATTTTTTTAATTTTTCAATTTCTTTGTTTTTTCATTTTTTCAAAAATTTCGGTTTTTTTCGAAATTTTTTGATTTTTCATAAAAAGTTCAAATTTTTCATTTTTTTTCAAAAAAGTCAAAGAGAGTTAAAAAAAGTCAAAAAAAGTCAAAAAAATTGAATTTTTCAAAAAATTCATTTTTTGTTTTATTTTTTTTTGTTTGGTCGATTTTCATTTATTCTAATGACTTTATGAATGATTTGACAAAATATGTCAAAATAGTTTCAAAATAACTTTTTTGCAGTAAATACCCATTAAATCGTTCAATTTTGATGTATTCATAAAGTCTTTAGAATTAATTTGTTTCAAAAAAGTAATTTTTGGGGAGAAATTTTCTCGGATTCCAGTTCATACATATAGACTATAGAATAAGGCATGAATTGAAAAATCCGGAAAATTTTTTGTTTGAAAAATGAAAAAAAATCTGTCTAAATTTTTTAATTTTTTTGGAGAAAAGACTCCATTTTTGCCTATATTTTTGATGTGTTTTTTCAACCATATAGGCTATATGTTCAAACCAAAATTTTAATATATAAATATAGTCTAATAAAATGTATGTTTCAATTGAATGTTTGTAAAAATATAATAAATTAATTAAAATAATAATTAAATTTATATTAAAAATATAAATTATCAAAAATATAATTAAAATTTTTGTCGAAAATTTTCAACAAAATCTTCAAACAACTTTATTCATTTTTCCGGTATTTTACATTTTTGAGTCTGAACCGAAATTCATTTGTTTCAAAAATGATCCGGGAAAAATTGAACATAATCGTCATTTATATCTTTTATTATTTATATGTCATTTATTTCCGCGGAATATTTGATCAAAATTTTTCGTTTTGTGATAACTTTTTATATAATGCAGTCTATTGTAACTTATTATAGGAAATTTTATGATATAAATTTCAAAAAAATTATGAATTTCTATCAATTCCTATACTTCCGATTCAAATTGTTTTACATATTTTCAGAGGTACCAACTATGTCTTTGAAAGAAAGCATCATGTCCCGCCTTGAACAATTCATTGCGGCAGACACGACCGGCTACCGCAAAAAATTTTTGGGACTTTTCTTAAAAGTTAAAGAATTTACAGTCGATCAAATCCATGATTTGCTGTCAACGGACTATCAGGTCACGCGCAACGAAGTTGCTTCGATGATCGGATATATTCAATCCAAAGTCGGCATTCTTAAATCCCACAAGGAATCTTATAAAACGCCGACGGTCTACACAGTCAAGGATGAATATGTCACAATGATTGACAGCTGTTTGAAATCTGTCAGTGTTTGATTACAGTACGCCACCGAAATCAAAACACATCATAACAGATTTTCAGCATCGGTTGTAATGCATAATTTACACGGATACGTCATGTGATTCGTTTTTATCACTTTTTTGTTTGTATTTTCTTGTATTTTGTTTATGTTTATATTTCACTTGTTTCTCTTTTCATGTTTTTTCTTTTCTTGTTTTTCGTTTCTTTTTTTCTTTCATCAAAATTCAATTAGATACAATCGATTAATTTATTCAAATTTAACCTATTTTGATTAAATCGCCATTTTTTGATTGAAAAACAATAAAAATGAAGGATGCCAATACACTATTATGTCTATTGTGAAAAATGCTCCAAAAACAGCAACAACAATTGTGATTCGATCCGAATCAAGCGCGCGTGTCAGCAGCTCACGCGACCCGTATTACAGTTTGATGCGCCGGCTGTTTCAGGAAGATGCTACCGCCGTCCGCGGCCAGAAATTTTTAAATTTAGTGGAATCCCGACAGAAAGAAGGAAACCCGCTGCGCACAGACGAATGGCAGATGATGATCGAATATCTGGATGTCAGCCGCGCTTCTTTTTATTCAATGAGAAATAAATTGACGGGCGCCGGATTGATTTCAATTAAAAATCAAAAATACCATCTTTCGGGCCAGTTTTCTAAAGATTTAATGGACATGGCACGCTGGTGGTGGACCGCGATTTTAGAAAACAGCGCGGAATCATTGGATTGAACGGCAGAATAAACGAAAAAGCAAAAAACAAAAACGGGACAGCGAAAATAAAACAGAAAATTAAGAAAAAACAAAATAAAAAACAATAGAAAAACAATGAGAAACAAATCGAAAAACAACAGAGAAACAAATCGAAAAATAAATTGAAAATAAAACAAAATAGAAAAACAAAAATGCAATCTGCCGCCAACATTTTATCGGCGGCGGAATTTTTTCAATTTTTTTGAAATTTTATTACTTTCAAGCATTTTTCATGAAAATTTCTGTAAAATAACAATCGGTCGGAAAACTATTTATAGGATTTGGCATTAGTAGGATTCGCTTAATTCTGATAACAACGAAGCCCGGTAGTGTAGTGGTCAATCATACGGGACTCTGGATCCTGTAACCTCGGTTCGAATCCGTGCCGGGCTACTGTTTATTTTTTTCTGTTTTGTTGTTTTAAAAATCCGTTAATTACATTTATCATTAGATTTTATCATTGAATAATACGGGATTATTATGCCGGCTCCATCCTCTGATTTTTCATCAAATGAATCGTTTGAAAAAACGAATGCAGGCAATGCAGATGTTGACAATACAGATGCTGACAATGCTGATAAAACAATCGTGATTGTCCGCTACGGGGAGCTGTCGCTTAAAAGCAAAGGCGTTCGTGACCGGTATGAACAAATCTTAAAAAACAATATTCAGCAAATGCTTGAATATCACGGTGTTTCTTTTTCTAAAATTCAGCGCGATTTCGGCCGTATTTTCATTCACTCAAAAGATCCGAAAGCAGCGGCTGCCGCAGCTCTCGTGTTCGGCGTTGTCAGCGTGTCGCCGGCTTATTCCTGCGTGTCGGAACCGGATAAAATTGTTTCTCTTTGCGCCGATATCGGCGAAAAAATGATTCAGGACGGCGAAACTTTTGCCGTTCGCGCCCGCCGCTCGGGGAATCATTCTTTTACGTCCAATGAAATTGCAAAGCAATGCGGTGACGCGATTTGGAACAAATTACTCGAATCCGGGAAAGCGCCCGCTGTGGATTTAACCAATCCCGATAAAGAAGTTTTTGTCGAGGTCCGGCAAAAGCAGTCTTATGTTTATTCGGAATCAATCAAAGGACCCGGCGGTTTTCCGACAGGGACGCAGGGAAAAATGGTTGTTTTACTCTCGGGCGGCATTGACTCACCGGTGGCCGCCTGGCTGATGATGAAGCGCGGCGTTGAAATTGTTCCCGTCTTTTTTGACAACGAACAATATGCCGGGTCGATTGTCGCTGAAAAAGCAATCGAGAATGCAAAAGTGCTGTTTTCATGGATGCCCGGGCGCAAACAGAAAATTTACCGCATCAGAAACGGTGAATATATGGAAAAAATGATGCAGACGACAGGAACAAAAAACATTTGCCTGATGTGTAAGCGTTTTATGTTCAGGATTGCAGGCGCCGTTATGGAAAAGGAAAAGGCAAGCGGCATCATTACAGGATCGTCTCTCGGTCAGGTTGCGTCTCAGACGGCCGAAAATATGCTTTCAGAAACGTACGGCTTATGTCTGCCGCTTTATCACCCGCTGCTTGCGTTTGACAAGCAGGAAATTGTGGATATTGCGCAAAAAATCGGCACTTTTGAAATTTCAATCCGCTCAAACGGCGAAAAAGAATGTTTGGCCGTCCCGGAAAAACCCGAAGTGAAAGCTGTTTTAACGGCAGCCGTTTCCGAAGAGGAAAAATTCATTTTCAGCATTGATGAAATGATTCAAAAAACAGTTGAGAACGCCGAAATTATTGAAATCAAAATTTGATTTTTAACGCCGATTTCATTTATTTTTCTTTTTTGATTTCTTATTTTTATTCTTTTGCGTTTTATTTTTGCATTTTACTTTTTTGTTTTTGTTTTGTTTTTGCTTTTTTGCGTTTTACTCTTTTGTTTTTACCTTTGCATTTTGTTTTTCTGTTTTTGTTTTGTTTTTGCTTTTTTGCGTTTTATTCTTTTGTTTTTACCTTTGCATTTTGTTTTTCTGTTTTTGCTTTGTTTTTGTTTCTTGCATTTTGCATTTTGCTTTTTTTATTTTTCTATTTTCTTGTTTTTTGTTTTGATTATTACGAATTTAAATTGATTTAACAGCGATTTTTTAAATAGAAAGAAAACGATATTCTGATGTTGTATTTTTGTTTATATTCTGTAAATAACGGAGGAATCATTTATGTCAGTGTGTGACTTAAAAAATGAAGACGAATTAATGGAATTGGTTAAAGAGTTCCTGCTTCAGGTCAAAGGCGTTGAAGATGTTCTTATCATTAGCGATGAGGACAAAAAAACAATTGAGCAGCTGGAAGAAGAAGCCAAAGGAAATGTCTTAATGGGCATGGGTGAAGGCGACAACCAAGGAATTGCCGAAGTTTTCAAAAGAGAGCATATTTTATGTTTTACAACCAATAAAGAATACATATGGCCGGAGCCGCCGAATGTGATTATGATGCAGGGCGGCGAAATGATCGGCTTTGACTGCGCCGAAAATGAAATCTGCACCTACGAAAACGATCCGGATTACATGATCATGGGCACATTTGTTATGAACAAAGCAAAAACCGTCGGCAACACCGGAAAACCGATTGTCGTGCTGCCGCCCAAACCTTATAATTTGGGAGAAATTGAGGTGGAAGACGTCGTTTTGGGATCGCCCTCGACGCCGAGTGATGAATACATCCGCGAAGCTTATAATTTTGAAAAATCGAATGAAAAAGGCACGTTTTTCCTCGGGTTTAATAAAATAAAATGTCTGGACTGAATTTGTTTTCAGGCATTTTATGATTTATTTTTTAAATTTTAATTTTTTATTTTATTTACTTATTTTTTGATTTTCGTGGTCTACTGTCACTTGTTTTTACTGCGGCCTGCTTCTGCTGTCATCTGCTTCTGCTGTCATCTGCTTCTGCTGTCATCTGCTTCTGCTGTCATCTGCTTCTGCTGTCATCTGCTTCTGCTGTGTCTCTCTGTCGTTATCTGTGTGCGTTTGTTCCATGTGTATCATCTCATTTTTATCACATCCGCTCGCTACGCGAGCGTGGGCACGGCTACCTACCGGTTCCGTTTGCACGGCTACCTGCCGATTCCGTTTGCACGGCTACCTGCCGGTTTCGTTTGCACGGCTACCTACCGATTCCGTTTATACGGCTACCTACCGGTTCCGTTTGTACGGCTACCTACCGGTTCCGTTTGCACAGCTACCTACCGATTCCGTTTGCACATTTACCTACTGTTTCTGTTTGTGCTGTTACCTTACCGATTTCGTTTGCACGGCTACCTACTGTTTCCGTTTGTGCTGTTACCTTACCGATTTCGTTTGCGCAGCTGCCTACTGTTTCCGTTTGTGCTGTTACCTTACCGGTTCCGGTTGCACAGCTGTCTGCTGTTTCTGTAAATACAGTCGCTGCTTTGCAGGCCTGCTTCTGTCACGGCAGTGTTTGCGCGCGCGTCCGCACACATTTTAAGCGCCTAAAAAAATCCGACATTGGATTTTACAGAAAAATTAATCAAATTTGGGAAATATTTTTTGAATTAAATCAATTCGATTAATTTTAGTGAAATTAATCAAAAGTAATCAATTGATTGAAAATTAAATAAAAACAGAAAAACCGAAAATAATTAACTAAAAAAAATTAAATGAAAAATAATAATTCAGCTTTAGTTTTGCTGAATTATTCTAATTTGTCGATTTTCTTGGCGTGTTCGACGAAGTATTTGAAGCAGTCGTTACCCCAGTTGAGGGAGCGGCTGTCGGTTGCGACAAGGTATTTCTGAGCGTCATAAAGGCCGTTCTTGTAGAAAAGCGAGAAATAAAGGAAGCCTTCGGTTGTAATAATAAACAGGTTGACGTTGTCGATTAAGTAGAGCTCGTTGTCTTTTAAGCTCATAAACTGCTGCAAGATGTCTTTGTAGTCTAATCTGAATTTGTCAAAAACGTCCTGCGTCATGATAATTCTGGACGGTGTTTTGTTTTTGACCATTTCCTGGAGCATTTCAAGACTGGACGGCATAAAGACAGAAACAATTCCGGAAACTTTCTGAGCAGAATCGAGTTTTTCGACAATGATTTTGTTCTGTTCAAAAACGTTCTTGGACGGGTCCTGGAACAAAATACAATTTTCAAGTTCGTTGAAGCGTTCCAAAAGGTGGTGCGGAATTGCGTTTGTGTCGTGGTCGGTCCAGAAATCGCTGGTTTCTTCAAAGACATTTAAAATTTCCACGAGCGGCGTGTAGTATTTCAAAATGACTTTGCCGATCGGCGTTAAATAATATTCGTTGTTTGTCTTTTGAATCAAATCCGCTTCAAGAAGCTCTTTGATACGCGGATAAATTTCCGGCGTCTTAACATTGAAGAATTCTTTAATTTCAAAAAGCGTACGCGGCTTTTCATCAATTAAGAATAACAAATCTTTTCTTTTTTCAGAATATGTAATCAAGCTTAAGAGACCTTTTCCTTTCACGAATATCACCCGTAATTTATTGCATAACTCAATTTATTCAATTTAAAATGACATGAATATCAAAAAGTTGTTTTGTCGTTATAAATATTATACGATGAATATTATACTCAAGCTTTTTGAATATAAAGGTTTCGCAGTTTTATAAGAAATTATATGGAACAAATAAGGAAGAAGAGCAATTATCTATATAATTTGTCAAAAAGTAATTAAGAAATGTATATGAAATTATAAACAAAATATGAAATAGAATACAAATAAATAAAAACAGGTTTGGAAGACAGATGAAAATAAAAAAATAAACAAAGCCGTAAAACATTCCTTTTTCATTCAATAACAGAAAAAAGAATACAAAACAAACAAAAAATAAACAAAACAGGAGGAATGAAATAAATTATTTCAATCCCATGATTTTGTAAATAAATTCAACGTCAATGTTTTCTTCAAATACTTTTGCCAGTTCTTCAAAGCCGTCCTGCATTGTAAATCCGTCTTCTTCGGCATACGGGACACCTTTCTTTTCGGCCAAGTATTTCAGTAAGGCCACACGAAGGTTTTTGTTGTCGAAAAATCCGTGCATGGATGTGCCGATGACTGTTCCGTCTTTGCTGCAGGCACCGTCGGATCCGAAAATCGGCTCGTTTGAAGAAATACTGCCGCTGTAAGCATTAAATCCTTCAATCGTTTCGCCTTCAATGGCTTTTAAATAAGGCGTGCAGCCGTTCACTTTTAAAGAAACGCGGACCGGTTTTTCGCTGTAGCCTTCTTCTTTTTCATAAACGGTTTCAATGTCCAGCAAACCGAATCCGTCGACAGATTTGCCATCCGGACCTGTTAATTTTTGGCCGAGCATCTGATAACCTTCCCCGATTCCGATGATCGGAACGGTGCCGGCTTTGCTTAAGATTTGGTCGGCCATGCCGCTTTCGCGAAGCGCTGCCAAATCTTTAAGCGGCGTTCCGGATCCCGGAAGAATAATTAAATCGGGATTGCCGAGCGAATCATAAATGTCAATATATCGGACACGCGCTTGTGTTTCCAATATTTCATAATCGTTGAAATGAGAAATTTTCGGGAACTGAATGACTGCAATTTCAAGAGCGGTATTGCTGTTTTTCTTTTCATCCGGAACTGTTCCCGCGCCTTCTTTTTCGCGGAAGGACATGGAATCTTCGGACGGAATTCTCAAGCGGAAGTAAGGCATAATGCCGAGAACCGGAATGCCTGTCATTTCTTCCAATTGCTTTAATCCCGGCCTTAAAATCTCGGGGTCGCCGCGGAATTTGTTGATAATAAATCCTTTGATATTCTTTTTGATATCTTCAGGCAAAAGCATAAATGTGCCGTAAAGGCTTGCAAAAACGCCGCCGCGCTCAATGTCGCCGACAATCAGAATCGGGGCGTCCGTAATACGGGCGGTGCCGACGTTAACGATATCGCGGTCATAGAGATTGATTTCGGCAGCGCCGCCGGCGCCTTCCATAATCACGACATCGTATTTTTCATCCAATCTTGAAAGCGCGCCGCTGAGAATTTCAGACATTTCATCAATCGACTCATAATAATTACCGGCGCTTCTGTCAGCGTAATGTTCGCCCAGAACAACAACCTGCGAAAAGCTGTCGCCTTTCGGTTTTAAAACGACCGGATTCATTTCGGGAATCGGATCCGCTCCGGCTGCCCATGCCTGGATCACTTGCGCATAACTGATTTCTTTGCCGTCCGGATTCACCCATGAATTCAAGCTCATATTTTGCGCTTTAAACGGCGCGGTTTTATAATCTCGGGACATGATTTTACATATCGCCGTCACAATGGAACTTTTTCCCGCATCTGAAGAAGTTCCGAAGATCAGCAAACGTTTCGTATCCATAATTTTCCACATCTCGCAAATCAACTAAGAAATCAACTAAGCTTTATAAAAAAATAACTTCCAATCACATTACAAAAACATGATTTATAAAAGATTTGGTTCATCTTTGAAGTAAATTAAACTTGTTATAAGTGAATTACAAAAGGTTCTAGATAAAACCGTGAATCGCAAACGGTATAAACAAAACAGGACAACTAAATTATAACGTATAAATATGATGGTAAAAAATTATCGCCACTCATAATTTAAAACCAATTCTCGTTTTATTTTTAAAAAAATCCGTTCCATTTTGATTTTTTTTGAAAAATGCATCAGCTCGCGCGCGGCGAACGCAGAGACAACGGCAACAGCGACAACGGCAACAGCGACAACGGCAACAGCGACAACGGCAACAGCGGTGGCAGCAGACAAGCCGGCAAGTCTGCAACTGTATTATTGCAGAATAGTAAGGTAACGGCAGCAACAGAAACAGTTCGGTAATCTGTGCCCACGTTCGCGTAGCGAACGGATGTGATAAAAATAAGATGATGCATACGGAACACATTGACAGCAACGGAAGCAGACAGCAACGGAAGCAGACAGCAACGGAAGCAGACAGCAGCTGAAACAAACAGCAGCTGAAACAAACAGCAACGGAAACAAACAGCAACTGAAACAAACAGCAGTTGAAACAAACAGCAGCTGAAACAAACAGCAGCTGAAACAGAAAACAGCTAAAATAAAAAGCGGCTGAAACAGAAAGCAGTTGAAACAAGCAATAAAACCATAAAAAGTCAAATTAAAAAAGTCAAATTAAAAAGAATTATAACAAAAACAATTCATTTTATTCCCAAAATCCAGCCGTTTTCCTTGAGTTCCAGGCGCTTTTCTTTGTATTTGGGATCAATCGTACCGACAAGATCCCAGAACGCTTTAGAATGGTCTTTATGGCGAATATGGCACAACTCATGAACAATCACATAATCAATGACAGGCGTTTCGGCCTGAATTAAAACCCAATTTAATTTAATATCATTTTGATAAGTGCAGCAGCCCCATTTGCTTTTATAAGAAACCGCTTTGACCGACTTCGGCTTTTTCCCGAGCAATTCCAAATACTTTTCGGCAAAATAATCCGCGCGCGAATTGAAAAAAACATCCGCCTGTTCAATATAAAAAGATTCGACCGCCTTTTTGATTTTCTTTTCTTTTTCCGTTTCGGATAAATCAATCAAACGGGCCGGCAAAAAAACCTGCAGCTGCCCGTCCAGCAAATGAACTTGAATCTTCTTGATTTCCGGCTCATAAATCAGACGCAGCGTATATGTTCGTCCCATATAATGAAAAATGCTGCCGTTTGTATACGACTGCTTTGCCTTTTTTTGTGCCGCTTCTTCCTTTTTGGACGCTTTTTCCAGCAATTCCAAAACATTGCTTTCATTTTCATTCAGAACAGACACAATATCCTTTACGGAAAGAGAAGCCGGCGCACGGACAAACAAAATCGGCTGTTTTAGGGAATCCGTTTCAGAACCGCCTCTTGAATCAGTTTTCGAACCATTTACGAAATCGGCTTCAAAACGGTTTGCAAAGCCGATTTCGGCATCTGTTTCGGCAGATTCATACCGTACCGTATAGCTGATTGTTTTTTTTCTTTTTTTGGAGAAAATGATAAGACATTTTAACTGACTTGAACCGGCTGAGACGACTGTTTCAGTTGTTTTCTCTCCGGCAGCGGGTCTGACAGGCGGCATGGTTTTTCAAAAATATTTAAAAAATGAACATTAAAGTTAAAAGTTAAAAATTGAAATGAAAAATAATTCAATAGAATTAATTGAGTTATTAAATATTGAATTATTGAATATTGAGTTATTGAATTATTTAAAACGACGGGCAAGCTCCGCCGAAATTTCGTCGGGCGTGACACCGCACTCAAAAAGCATGACCAGCAAATGGAAAAGAAGATCGGATGTTTCATAAACAATTTCTTCTTTGTCGCCGTCTTTGACGGCAATAATTGTTTCCGTTGTTTCTTCGCCGACTTTTTCCAGAATTTTGTTGATGCCTTTCGGATCATTGAGCAAAGCGCAAACATAAGAGCCTTCAGGCTGTGTTTTGCTGCGTTCTTCGATAATTTTGTAAACCGTATTCAAAACGGACATATCCGGGGTTTCCGACACGTTGATTTCTCCGATTATTCCTTTTCAGTAATTTTGTATTCGAATGCATTCATTCCGTTTAACAGTATTTATTTCAGCCGTTATTTTTATTTCAACTGTTATCGGTGTTTCGTTTAAATTTCCCTCGGGTCCGTAATTTCGCCCGTAATTGCGGATGCGCCGGCTGTTGCGGGAGAACACAGGTAAACGAAAGAATTCGGACTTCCCTGACGGCCTCTGAAGTTTCTGTTGGATGTCGACAAACCGACTTCGCCGTCGCCGAGACGGCCGAACGATCCGCCCATGCACGGGCCGCAGCACGGGGATTCTACGATTGCGCCTTTTTCCATCAGCGTTTCAATGTAACCGGCGCGGTAAGCTTTCATATATTCCGTTCTCGATGCCGGAACAACAATTAAGCGAATGCCTTTTGCAATCGGATCATTGCCCATGGCTTCCATCATAAGCTGAATGTCTTCAAAACGGCCGTTGGTGCAGGAGCCGACAAAAATCTGGTCAATCTTTGTTCCGGCCATTTCCGTCACGGGTTTGACATTATCGACATTGTGCGGGCAGGCGACCTGCGGTTCCAGGTCGGAAATGTCATAATCGCGGACTTCTCTAAAGCTTGCGTCGCTGTCGGATTTCCAATTCAAATCCAATTTGAAATCGGGAACGCGTTCTTTCACATACGCTTCCGTCACGGCGTCGGGCTCAATCAAACCGGCTTTGCCGCCCATTTCAATGGCCATGTTCGACATTGTCATTCTTTCGGAAATCGAAAGGTTATGCACGGTTTCGCCGGCGAATTCGGCCGCCATGTAGCGCGCGCCTTCCGCGCCGACATCGCCGATGAGATGCAGAATCAAATCTTTTGAATAAACGTGTTTGGGAAGTTTGCCTTCAACGTTGAAGCGAATTGTTTCGGGAACTTTAAACCACAAACGGCCGGTCGCCAAAACTGCGGCCATATCTGTTGATCCGAGGCCGGTTGAAAATGCGCCGAGCGCGCCGTAAGCGCAGGTGTGAGAGTCGGAGCCGACAATTAAATCGCCGGGAAGCACATGTCCTTTTTCAGGCAAAACCTGATGACAGACGCCTTCAAAGATGTCATAATTCAAGATGTTTTGCTCTTTTGCAAATTGTCTCAAATAAATATGATTCTGAGCGGCATTCACGGAGTCAGCCGGGGATTGGTGGTCAAAAATAATGACAACCTTTTCCGGATCCCAAACTTTCTTTTCTTCCTTGCCTTCCATGATTTCGTAAAAACCTTTTACGGCAAGCGGCCCCGTAATGTCGTGCGTCATCGCGCGGTCAATATTTGCAACAACAAATTCGCCGGCGCCGACAGGCTTGTTTGCCGCTTTTGAAAAGATCTTTTCCGCAAGTGTCATCGGTTTTTGTTCCATATTACCCTCTCATGATGTTGAAATAATTAAAAATACTTAAGGCTCGGTTTTTCACCCGATATATTTTGATTTTTGGTTTTAGTTTTTGATTTTTATTTTTGCTGTTTTTTGTTTATTGACGGTTCTACTTTCCTTTGATTTAAATAATTTATTAAATTGATCTGAATATTCTCATTTAAAAATGATTAAAATGACAAAAGCAACAGAATTATTCAAACTTATTCAAATGAATTTAAACATTCAAACATTCAAACATGTTCAAACGTATTCAAATCAAAACATCGTTTTTCATAAACTTTTCAAACCCGAACCCCCGATAAAACCATAAAAAAGAAAAGGGCTCGAAAATTCATTCAAAAAACGGGGTTCAATTTTTTTAATGATTCATAAAAACGATGTTTCTGTTTAGAAAAATTAAAGAAAAAACAAAACAACCACCTCCAACGACGAGTTTTGTGAGCGCAGCGAGCAAAAGGAGGCGTTGGAGATTCGCCCCATGACTTTCAATTAAAACAAAAAACCGATTGTCAGCTTCATTGGGTGTCAGCCGCATTGAGTGTCAGCTTCATTGGGTGGCAGCCGCATTGGGCGTCAGATGCATTGAGTGGCAGTTAATATGCCTGCCTGCATTGCCATTTGCATCATCTCATTTTTATCACATCCGCTCGCTACGCGAGCGTGGGCACAGATTACCTTACCGATTCCGTTTGCTGCTGCTACCACTATTTTTACAATACAGTTGCAAACTTGCCGGCCTGCTTGCTGCTGCCACTGCCGTTGCTGCTACCGCTGCCACCGTCACTGCCGCCCGCGCGAGCCGCACAAATTAAAAAAATAAATCAAAACCGGACCCCGTTTTTAACCAAAACTAAAAACATCATTCGAATTTTAACTGAATTTGAACCGTGCAAATTCCCGTGCTGTCATAAACGACAAATGTCATTCGGTTTTGGTTGAAATTTGCTTCAAATTGTTCTTTGCCGGCGGCGGTGTCAAAAATAAATTGTTCGTATTTTTCTTTAATGACGGCAGACGTTTTCAAATAATCTTCGTGATCCGAGAGCGCGCGTTTTAAAAGCGCTTCTGCCGACTCTTCCGTCAGGTTTTGGTCTGTTTTTTCGGCTTTGCCGATGCCTTCGCATTCACAAACGAAAACTTCCGACTCTTCCGAATAAAACGGATAAGTCCGGCAAAGACCGGGGCGGCAGTCATAAATCAGACATTTCTGAGACGACGGGTCCAAAAAAATACAGCTTCCGTCTTTCTTTTTTTGAAGCATCCAGCCGAACGTATGAATTCTTCCGTCTGCGTCTGTTTGAATTTCGCCGGTCTGAAAAATTTGGTAAAAAGATTCTTTATCGGCAAAAACGCCGCTTTGCTCGCCCGAACCAAAAGACTTGTAAAAATCCGGAAGCAAAGGCAAAACGAATTGTTCGCGCGAAACGCTCGCAGATTCGGAAATGAATTGGATTTCATCCGGCAAAACATAAACTGTGTTGTCTCCTTCAAAATGCCTGCAGCATTGGCCGCATTGGAGGCAGACAAAATTTGAATTTTCAATCGTTTTTAAAACTTTTTTCCGATTTTTGACGCCCGCGCTTCGAATTGACTGAAGCTCGTTTGAAAGCCGATTTTGAAGCGCGGAAGCTTCCAAAGCGGACACCGATTCGTCCGATTGAATTTCAGTCACAGAAAGCAATAATTCGGGATTTGAGCCGAAATTTAAGTCTGATTTCATTCAATCGGATGATTCAAAGATGATTCAAATATCTTTTCGTAAAAAACGCGTTCGTTTTGAATTTATTTTTTGAAAAACGCGCTGTTCGCGCGCGGGAGGCAGGTGCGAGTGGCAGATGCGAGCGGCAGGTGGCGGACAGCAGCCGACAATCGCAGAACAACTGACAAAACAGATGCAGCGGCAAACGGAAACAGTAAGGTAATCTGTGCCCACGCTCGCGCAGCGAGCGGATGTGATAAAAATGAGATGGGTATGCGGAACAAAACTGCGCAGAGAATAACAAAAACACCGGCAAAACAGTGACAAAAACAGTGACAAGAACAGTGACAAAAGCAGTGACAAAAACACCGGCAAAAGCAGGCAATAACAAACAGTGAACAAAAAGACTAATTTCCGAATTAAAAATTAAAGACCAATTCTTCATTTTTGGCCTGCGCATCTGAACATTTATATGAGATGGGCTTTAAATTTAGAAGCGGAGATTATCTCTTAAGTTTATTGTCTATGTCTATTGTCTTCTTTAAATTTCAAAGGACGGTGAATACCAATGCCGACAGGAATGTTAGAAACAACACGTGAAAAGATGCGGTTGATTGATCGGGAAATTATCGAATTAATTGAAGTCAGAACAAATTTGGCGAGCGAAGTTCTGTCTTCCAAAAAAGAAATGGGTAAGCCGATTATTGATGAAGAGCAAATCCAAAAAGTTTTGGACCGCGCCTCAAGCTTGGCGGTTGAAAAAGGATTGGATGTCGATTCCGTGCATCAGATCTTTGAAATTCTGATCCAAATGAGCATCGACAAACAAAACGAATACAGCGGAAAATCAGAATATATCTGATTTTTTACTTTTTCGTTTGTTTTTCCTCATTTTGTTTTTCCTCATTTTGTTTTTCCGCATTTTGTTTTTCCGCATTTTGTTTTTTCGTTTATTTTTGTTTTTTTCATTTTATCTTTGTGTTTTTCGTTTTATCTTTGTGTTTTGTTTTGCATATTTCCGATTTTCTTCAGGATTGCCTTTTCCTTTTGTTTTTTAATTTGTTTATTTTATTTTTTGGTTCCGTACGCTCGAACGTGATTCCAGGAGCGGACCAATTGTTCTTTCTTCTTGCTGTTGATTTTAGATTCATCATATATGCCGATATTTCGGCGGTCAAACAAAATACGGTCTTTTCCGACCGGGCACACTTTTATGCAAACGCCGCAGCGTGACGTTCCTTTTTTGCCGAGTTCATCCAAATACGCGGCGCAGCGGCTTTTGTCCGTTTTAACGGCGGGATACATTCTTTCCGGATCATCATTGATTGCCTGAATCGGACAAAAACGAGAACATGCCATACAATTAATGCACAAACCGTTTTTTTCGAATTTCTTTTTTTGACCGGCCTTTTTCTTTTGTTTCTTTTTCGGAACTCCGAGCTCAGTTTGCGTTGCCGCTGTTAAAATCGTTGCAAATCTGACTCTCGGGCCGTATTTTTTTGTCAAAAAAACATTATTTCGCCCGAAGACGCCGAGTCCGGCATGGTAAGCCGCATGTCTGTGAGAAAATGCCGCTGCCGGTTTTTCAATCAGAACTGACATTTCCGAATAGCCGCCGCGGGCTGTCGGCATAGAAGCAAACTCTTGTTGGTTTAAAAACGAAGAAAGCATCACCATTTCATTTTCTAAAACAGCATTTAAATTATTCTGATGCTCGTTATAATAGACAGAAGGCGTTGTTTCCAAAATCGGTAAAATAACGGGAATGCCGATTACAATTACGGTTTTTGTTTCCGGAAACACATTCGTCGGATAAAAATCAGGATGAATCGGATATTTTTGTTCCTTTCCCCAGTCTGATGCGTCGGCAAAACCAAAAATCGGCAAAATATTCTTTTTTTTCTTTTGAGAAAGCAAATCATAAAAAGTTTTCATAAAACCTACACCCTTTCATTCGTTTATTTTGCTGTACTGCCGAATACGGGTTTATGAATTAATTAATTCTTCACTTTTTGTTTTATAATTATTTTTTAATTATTTTTCCAGCAAATCCAAAATACGGATTGCCAAATGCGCGCCGTTGGCGCCGTTATCAACACCGACTGCCGCGACCGGAACGCCGGGAGGCATTTGCGTCACCGACAAAAGCGCGTCCAATCCGCCGAGTTTTGCGCTCACAGGAACGCCGATTACCGGTTTTTTTGTTTTTGAAGCGGCCACGCCGGGCAAAGCGGCGGAAAGGCCCGCAATTGTAATAAAAACAAGCGCGTCCGAATTCTTGATGTATTCATCCAAGTCATCCGGATTTCTGTGCGCGGAAATCACGACGACTTCGTATGTGTAATCCGTTTTTTCAAGGACCGCAACGGCTCTGTCAGAAATAGCTCTGTCTGATTCAGAACCCATAATAATTGAAATTTGGACCATTGTTTTTGCCACCTGCTTCAAATTGTATCTCGTTTAAATTTGAATGTTATAAAATATCATAAAAATATCACAAAATATCATTAAATTTGCTTAAAAATAAATAAAACTTTAGTTGAACAAAGCCCAAATACCGCTTTTCTTAATTAAAAAGTAACGGTATAACCTTTTATTTGTCATTTTCCGGTCATTTAATGTTCATTTAACAATCATTTGACAGCCGACAATCATTTAACGGTCATTTAATCATTATTTAATGAATCGTAACCCCTTTAACGCCTTTAATCTCCCGGATTTTATCAACCAGTTCGCCCGGGATTTTGTGATCGGTAATAATCGTAAGCCTCGGCTCTTCATTGAAGTAAGGATCGTCCGACACGGTTTGACGGATACTGTATCCGGCGTCGGCAATAACGCTTGTCACGCCTGAAATAATACCAACCTCAGCGCCGTCATCGGGAATAATAATCACGACGCCCAAATCCAAATGCGGGGCAACTTCCGCCAAAAACGGAATGGATTTGACGTGTCTGAAAAAATCAAAAAGTGTTTCATCTTCAATAATGTGTTTTGCCGTTGCGTCAACAACACGCCGATCGACATTGATTTCTTTACCGATTTGAACATGCGGAATTTCAATGCCGCCTGACACAACTTTTCCGGCATCGTTGACTTGGAAACCGCGTTCCAAAAGAAGTTTGACAACTTTTTCCTGCGCCGGATATTTTTCAAATTTATTACGAATCGGTTCCCACATTTTAAATTCTCCGAAAATTTCAGTTTTAAAAACGATGTACATTTAGATATATTTATGTCTTAATTTATCCGTTTATGATACAATTTTGTGATTGTGCCTTTTGTTTTATGTATTTTTTGTTATTGCTTTTTTGTTACTTCTTTTTTTGTTACTGCTTTTTTTGTTACTGCTTTTTTTGTTACTGCTTTTTTGTTACTGCTTTTTTTGTTATTGCGCCTGCTGCATGCACTGCCGCTATCATCAGCTTTTTATCACATCCGCTCGCTACGCGAGCGTGGGCACAGATTACCTTACTGTTTCCGTTTGTTGCCGTTCCGCTGTCGTTCCGCTGCCGTCTTGCTGTTTCTGCTGCTTTTGTTTGCTGCTTCAGTCTGCTGTTTCTGTTTGCTGCTTCAGTCTGCTGTTCGGCCGCGCGCGCAATGACGCAATTTTTAAAAAATAAAAAATAGAACCACGTTTTTTGATAAACAACTGAATCAAAACTCAAAACTGCAGCTTCTCGATTTCAAGTGTTTCCAAACTCAAATCACCGGATTTCATGTATTTTGAAAAGCGGCGGCTTTCTTTAAGCGCATTTTTATTGCAGGTTTTGGTTTCATAAATCCGACTGTTCGGGAATTGAGATTTCCAGGATTCTTGAACGGCATGAATCGCGGCTTTCAAATCTTCTTTTTGATCTGCCGGAACGGAATCAAAACGCGGGAAAAGCGCCGTAAAAGAAGGGCCGGTGCCGGATAAGCCGGCGGCGGTGTCAAATTTTTTGCAGATTTCCATGCAGGAAATGGCAGGCTCGGGGCTGAAATGAAGAGCGCTGCAGTAGATTAAGCCGTTTAATTTCATTGCTTTTTTGTAATCGCCCTAAAGAGCGATGTCGTAGGCGGTTTCAACAAGATCTTTCATTAAAACCGAACGCGAAACATCTGTTTCGGAACTGAAGGCGGTTGTGTCAGGATTTAAAATTAAAACATCGTACTCAAACGGTTCTTGTTTGATCAATTCTTGTTTCCGGTTGTCTGTGACGGCAACGCCGCCGTAAAAAGAAGCGCAGGCATCGTCGTAAGCACCCGTAATTGTGACGCCGGCCTCTTTGGCTGCGCGAACGCCGAGTTTGACAATTTCTTCGGGATTTAATTCTTCGCCCAAAGCATCCAAAGCCGCAATGACGGAAGCGTTAGCAGCGGCGCTGCTGCTTTTTAAGCCGCCGGCCATAGGAATTTCGCTTTTTGTTAAAACAGATGCTTTTTTGAAACAGCCGAACTCTTCTAAAACATATGAAACGCACTTTTCGATTAAATCGGAATTCCCGGTCGGGTTTTCATAAATTCGGCCTTTAATTTCGTTTTTTTCAATTTTTTCGTTTTTTTCAATTTTTCCGGATTTTTCAGCTTGTTTTGATTTTTCAGACGAAGACAAATCTTCGAATAAACAAACTTCGGCATAAGTTTTCAAATCAACGGCATAAGCGCATCCTTTCCATACCGCAACCGCATTGATTATTGTCCCGCCGCCAAAGGCGCATCCGTATCCTTTTTGAATTTTCATTGGTTATGCATCTCGTACATCAAATATGTCAATTTGATTTTAAATATTTTGACGGGAAAAAAATTGAAAAAGAAAAAAAGAAGAAAAGGGAGAAAAAGAAAAGAAAGGAAGGAAATTAAGGGAAGGAAAGAAAGAAAAAGGAAGAAAAGGAAGAATAAAAAGAAAAGAAAATGGAAATATTTAATTTATAGTTTAGAATATAGTAAATTTGAGAAATATATATATAAACAAAAACATTGTATAGTCATATTTAATCAGGCAAAAATAAATAAATTTCCGATTGTTATTTTTATTTTTTAATTTTAAATTTGAATTTTAAGTAAATTTTAATAATTCTGAAAAAAGGTGTTATGAATAATGGAAACGCGAAAAGTACAGCAGACGGGAGGATCTACATACATTATTTCACTGCCGAAGCAATGGGCGGAAAAGGTGGGAATTACGCCCGGCGCGCGCGTCGGTGTTCAGCCGCAGCCGAACGGGAAATTATTGATCAGTCCGGAAGTTGATTCCAAACCGATCCGCAAAAAAACAATCGACATTTCAAACGTGACCGGCCGAATGCTGGAAAGAGCAATTATCGCGACATATTTGGCAGGCTATGACATCATGGAATTTGCCGCCCCCAAAATTACGGCGGAACAGAAAAAAGTCATCCGCGATGTCTGCCACAAACTGATCGGTCCCGAAATCATTGAGGAGCAGTCTAATTTTGTTTTGGTTCAGGACATTTTAAGTCCGAACGAACTTTCTGTTAAGAAAGCGGTTCAAAGAATGGCTTTGATTACGACGTCCATGTTTAATGACAGTGTGATTGCTTTCTGCAACTGCGACACGGACCTTGCCACCGACGTTATGGAAAGAGATAATGAGGTTGACCGTTTGTACATGGTCATCTCAAAACAGTTCAAAGCGGTTTTGTGCGGAACCGGATTCACGGATCAGGACACCACGATTGAAGAATATCATAATTACAGAATGGTTGCCGCGCCGATTGAACGCATTGCCGACCACGCCCACCGAATCGCTCACATGGTTCTGATGTTCCCGCCCGAGCTGGATGAAAAAAGAACGGAAGAAATCACTAAAATGGCCGATTTTGCCATGGACACTTTCAAAAAATCGGTTGAATCAGTCATAACTTTAAATCCGAAAATGGCAAACCAGGTCATTGAGAACCAAACCGATATGGACACCTTCATTACGCATTTCAATCGCGCTTATTTTGACAAGTCGGTCGATTTGTCTTTCGGCACAATGATCAGCATTCGTACCATCATTGACAGCATCGGCAGAATTACCGATTACGCCGCCAACATCGGCGAACTGGCAATTGACGCGTCCATTGATTCACCGAATGTAAAGTGGTAAGAATTTACCGCTTTCATTTTTTCTTTTATTGTTTTTCTTTTTTTTATTGTTTTTCTTTTTACTTGTTTTACCATTTCTGTTTCTAACATTTTTGTTTTTTACCATTCTGTTTCTACGATTCTTGTTTCTACGATTCTTGTTTCTACGATTCTTGTTTCTACGATTCTTGTTTCTACGATTCTTGTTTCTACGATTCTTGTTTCTACGATTCTTGTTTCTACGATTCTTGTTTCTACGATTTCCGTTTTTACGATTATTCTTACCGACTTTTTACTTTTTTTCAATCAAAAAACGAAACATCGTTTTTCATAACTTTTCAAATCCGAACCCCCTCTTCCGTGAAAATAAAAAGAAAAAACGGGGGTTCGTTTTTCTTTAACTTTAAATAAACCGATGTTTCGGTTTATAATGAATGAGATGAAAATCCCGCGAACCGCCCCTCCAATCCGAGTTTTGTGAGCGTAGCGAGCAAAATGAGGATTGGAGATGGACCATATGATTTCAATTAAAACAAAAAACCGTCTTTTTTATAATGTGCTGCCGCTTTTGTGTGTGCTGCCATTACTGTCTGCAATGTGGAATGTGTTTCCACTTGCATCTCATTTTTATCACATCCGCTCGCTACGCGAGCGTGGGCACAGATTACCTTACTGTTTCCGTTTGCTGCTGCTACCTTACCGATTTCGTAAATACAGTTGCCGTCTTGTCGGCCTGTTTGCTGCCGTTGCCTGCGCCGCTGCCTGCACTGCTGCCGCCGCTGTCGCCCGCGCGCGAGCCGCATAATTTTTGAAAAATCAACCAAAAACGTACCCCGTTTTATGAAAAATAATTCGCCGAAATCGAATTTTATTTTTTGCTTTTGTTTTTGCTTTTGTTTTTTATTGAACCCTGCAAAAATAAATATTGTCAAAGCCATAAGGCTATTTCAGGTTTAATTCATTGGAATTTTGGTTGGGACAGCAGATGGAGCTTAAAACAAAGAACAGACTCACTTTTTTAGTTTACGCGCTCATTTTGGGAGCATTTATCGGCGCCGTCACTTGGCTTTTTTTGTGGGCGATGGATTTTTGTCTGGAATTGATTTGGACGGATTTGCCTGAAAGGATTGATTTTATCTATTTGCCGGTTGCGGTTTGTACGATCGGCGGTGTTTTGGTCGGGCTTTGCAAGAAGTATTTCGGCAGCGTTCCGGGGGTTTTGTCGATTGAACTTGAAGAAATCAAAAGAACCAAACGCGCCGATTACAAAAATTTGCCGGCGGTTGCGGTCTCAGCATTTCTGCCGCTTGTTTTCGGCGGCAGCATCGGCCCGGAAGCGGCGCTGGTTTCAATTCTCGGCGGTTTGAGCACTTGGATTGCCGATCATATCAAAACAACGGCAAAGAATGTCAAAGCTTATACGGAAATCGGAGCGGCGGCAACACTCAGCGCAATGTTCGGATCGCCTTTTTTCGGTTTTGCCGAAATCTTCGAATCCCGAAAAAATTCGTTTATTTCATTTGACGAATCCGCCGACAAACCGATAACAATTGGCAGTGATGCATTTGACGACGAAATCTTTGACGAATTCAATGACGATGCCGGAGAAATAAACAAAATAAGCAGCGAAAATACAAACAGCGGAAAAGTAAACGCCGAAAAAATAAGCAACGAAAAAATAAGCAACGAAAAAGTAAATACTGAAAAGATAAACAGCGAAAAAGAAGAAGAAGAGCCGGATATTTTTCCGAAGCGTTCGAAAAATCTGATTTATTTCGCGTCGGCAATTGTTGCGTTCGGTGTTTTTGCCGTTTTGTCCCACATTTTTCCCGAATCCGGCATTTACCGCTACGAATATGTGCCGTTCGGCCTAAACGAATGGCTTGCAATCCTTCCGCTTGCCGTTATCAGCAGTCTTTTCGGCTATTTGTATTACATTTTCGGCATTCTGATCCGTAAAGGAATTCGGCCGATTAAAGAAAAGAAAGTGCTTTTGGCAACTGTCGGCGGCTTCATTCTCGGTCTGGCCGGTTTGCTTTTGCCTTACACGCTGTTTTCCGGCGAAGCGCAGATCGCTCAAATCGCCGTCGAATGGACGACAATGTCAGCCTTCATTTTGCTTTTAACCGCCGTCGTTAAAATATTTGTCTCGCGCCTCTGCTTCTTAACCGGATGGCGCGGCGGACACATTTTCCCGATTATCTTTTCCGGACTTGTTCTCGGGTATGCGTTCTCAAAAATTGTTCCGGTTGATCCGACGTTTTCCGCCCTCATCTGCTCCGCGGCAATGACCGGAATGGTGCTTCGAAAGCCCGTGGCAACCGTTTTGGTTTATTTAATCATCTGTCCGATCGAATATTTGATTCCGCTCACGGTTGCAACCGTTATTTGCTGTTTTATACCGTTTCCGAAAATGTTTGAAAAAGCGGAAAGAGAAGAAATCGAAGAAGAACTGGAAAGCAAAAAGCAGATGCATGACAAAGAAAAGCAAAAAGCAGGAATTGAAAAAAGCGGGAATTGAAAAACAGGAATTGAAAAAAACAGGAATTGAAAACTGAAATTTTATTTTGATTTCCACAGTTTCAGCTTTTCATTAATTTTTGAAGTTTTAATTTTCATAATTTTTCTAATTTTTGCTGTTTCAACTTTGCCGGTTTTTGTTGTTTTAACTTTGTGATTTTTGTTGTTTCAACTTTGCTGATTTTGGCTGTTTTAACTTTGTTAATTTTTGTGCCGACGACATGAATTATAAATACTAGCTGTGACTTTTTTCTATAATTACATTTCACCGGCAAAATGAAAGAATCATGGCGGCGGCAATGTTTTTATTCAAAATTATATTTCGGATCGGATTTCTGATTGGATTTCAATTCAGATTCCGGTTCGTTCAACATTTCAATGAATTTAAGTCGATTCAGAATTAAATTCGGCGAATTCAAAATTTTTAATTTTCCCCCGGAGGAAAAATATGGGTGTAATTTCTCAATTCAAAAATTTTTTCGGCAAATTGTTTAAAAAGAAAAATGCATGCATCGGCATTTACGGACCGCCGAATGCCGGCAAAACAACACTTGCAAACCGTATCGTCAAAGACTGGAAGGATGATGAATCTGAACCCGTCGGTTCCGTTTCCCACATTGCGCACGAAACCAGAAAAGCGCAGCGCCACCACAAGCTGGAAATCGAATCCAAGGGCAGCAAAATCTGTTTGGATATTGTTGACACCCCCGGCTTGGCGACAAAAATCGACTTCCACGACTTTATGAAAGAAGGCATGGGCGAAAAAGAATCCAAGCAGCGCTCCAAAGAAGCAACAGAAGGCGTTATCGAATCCGTCAAATGGCTGGACGATTTGGACGGCGTCATTTTAGTGATGGATGCCACCGAAAACCCGTACACGCAGGTGAACGTGACCGTTATCGGAAACATGGAAGCCCGCAAATTGCCGCTTTTGATCGTCGCCAACAAAATCGACCTTCCCGAAGCAGATCCGGAAGCAATCAAAGAAGCGTTCCCGCAGCACCCGTTCATCGGCATTTCCGCATTGGACGGCACAAACATGGACACCTTCTATGAAGCCATTGCAAAACAGTTCGGGTGATTCAAAATGAGCGATATTCAACTTGATTTGGTTTCCGACGCAAAACTCTCCAGAATGGGTTCCACTGAAAAAGTGCGCTACATTATTGACGAAGTGCGCAAAGGAAAAATCATGGTCTTGGAAAAAGGCCTTGACCCGATGGAAGAAGCGAAACTGATTGAAATGACCATGACCGAAATCGAAGAAGATTTCTACGGCCTTGAAATTGAAAGTTACCCGCGCGACGAAGGCAACCCGTCATTCCTCGGCAAACTCTTCAAAAAAGATTCAGGCCAGCAGAAATTGACCGTCATCGGCCCGGCCAACCAATTAAAAACTTTGAGAAAAGATAATTCACTCATCAGCACACTCGTGTCAACCAAATGACACGGGTTTTTTTCTATTTTTTTACTTTATTTTGATTTTTGTTTTTCGATTCTTATTTTTAGTTTTCTGATTCTAACTTTTGTTTTCGATTCTTATTTTGTTTTTGATTTTTTTATATTTTGATGTCTTTATTATTGTTTACTGCATCTGCTGCATAATTAATATCAGTCTGCATTTATGTTTGCTTCCGGAACAAATTATTTGTGCACCCCGGTCTGCGTACCACTTGTATCTCATTTTTATCACATCCACTCGCTACGCGAGCGTGGGCACAGATTACCTTACCGAGTCCGTTTACCGCCGCTACCTTACCGGTTCCGTTTGCTGCTGCTACCTTTACTGTTTCTGCAATACAGTTGCAGACTTGCCGGCCTGTTTGCTGCTGTCGCTGCTGTCGCTGCTGTCGCTGCTGTCGCTGCTGTCGCTGCTGTCGCTGCTGTCGCTGCTGTCGCTGCTGTCGCTGCTGTCGCTGCTGTCGCTGCTGTCGCTGCTGTCGCTGCTGTCGCTGCTGTCGCTGCCGGCAGCCGCATCGCGCGCGAGCTGTGCGGCTTTTAAAAAAATACAAAAACAAACCCGATTTTTTAAAAATTTGTTTTCAATCGCATTTTTGTTTTGTTCTGTTATTGTTCGTTGGTTTTATTTTTGGTTAATTTTTTGATATATTTCATCAATTATTCTTGATTTGTAATGACAGATCACGCCGTTCACTTTCATTTTATAAGAATAGAATAGAATTATTATCAGAAAATAATATATAGTCTGCAGAGTTAAGAAATTAGATCGGTTTTTGGAATATTATTAAATAAGAAATTCTCAATTGTTAGTTGGGTTTTGAATTGTTAAACACATTTTTTTTCGAGGTGTTTTTGTGCTTAATCGTGAATTGCAGTCAGCAGAAAGAGTGAAGGTCAAACTTTCGGGAATTGACCCTCAAGCGCTTGTTTCGTTTGAAATGGGCAACGACGACATCGACTTGATCTGCACGTACGGCAAAATCACGCTTTTGTGCCGGTCTGAAATTCCGGACTACACCATCGGCCTGATTTTAAAAACAATATCGGCCGTTGACAATTCAACGTCTCATGAAACCGAAATTCTCTGCGATTTCGATGATATTCAAAATTATCAGCGAATGGGCTACACGCTTGTTTCCTACGGGCGCTGCAGCGACCAATACCGTGTCGCGTTTAACATTCCGTTTTCTTCCGAAAAAGCCGTCTACAACCTGACAATCGCTCTTTTTGACGAGCTTTCAAAAGAAAAAACGCTTAAAAAAGATTTTTACTGGAGCGGCAAAGACCACAACATTATCCAGCTTTTCAACGAATTAAAAGACATCAACGGCTGGAAAGTCAAAACAATCAAAAACAAAGACATCTGACACAATTGATTCTGACAAATTTTGACCGCGCGGCTAAAACATTTTTAAAACAAAAATCGGTGTTTAAAAAAGTAAAAATCAAAAATTAAACCCGAATTCTTTAGATTTAATTTTCGATTTAATTTCAATTTAATTTTCAATTTAATTTTCAATTTAATTTTCAATTTAATTTTCAATTTAATTTTCAATTTAATTTTCAATTTAATTTCAGTTTAATTTTCAATTAAATTTTCCATCTGTTTGCTCACTTGTTTCATGATTCGTTTTCATATCATTTTTCATATCATTTTTCGTATCAGATTCCTCTTCTTCAAGCTCTCTTTGAACAAATACGAACACACAAACTGCTGTCAGGAACAGTAAAATAACAACCGTCTGCAGCATTTCGTTTCCGCCTTCCGGCGGCTCAGGATCAGGTGTTCCGGGATCGGGCGTTTCCGGTCCGGGCTCCGGCTCAGGTTCGGGGCCGGGGCCGGGACTCGGATCGGGTTCACTCGGGCTGACGGATCCCCCGCCCGTGCCGCCTCCCGAACCGCCGCCTGAGCCGCCGGAACTGTTATTTTCACTCCAGTCTGCGTAAATGCTCAAATCGCCCGTCATTTTCGGCCCGATTTGAGTGATTTCCTCGCTCAGCTTCGAATCTTTGTACCAGCCTTCAAACCGATAATTTTTCCGGGACGCGTTTTCGAGCACAATTGTCTCTTCAACCGTATAAGAAAGCGGATTATTATGTTCCGACGAATCGGCATTGACATAAGTAATTTTATAAACCGTCGGCTGATCACTGAAGACGGCCGTCAGGTCACGGTCGCGCGTCCGCTCCAAATCCGATTCGGCCGACTTTTGATGGAAATCATCCGGATAATAAGATTCCAAATCGGCAAAGATCAGCAAATCCGAATGAAGCAAAATATAATCAAGATCGCTTCTGACAAAAGAACTGCCGGAAACGCGGGTCACCGACGAAACTTCCGAAATAACCGCGCCCGTCTCGTTCTCCCAATGAAGGAAAAGATAGCCGGGCGCATCGGCGTCTTTTAACTTAAACGGCATATCCGAAACAGTATAACGAGACGGATTATTCGAAGAAGGGGTTGTCAGCAACGAGTCACCGCTTACGGTTTCAAACTCATAAATAATCGTATAAATAATTTCATCGTCACTGAAAATTGCCGTCAGCTCACGGTTGCCTGTGCTTCCCGCATCCAATGCGTTAATGACACTGCCGGTTTCATTTGTCCAGTACAAGAAAGCATAACCGGCCGCTTCCGCTGCATTCAGAACAACAGGCGTATCCGAAACGGAATAAGTTTTCGGATTGTCGGACGTTCCGAAAACAGCCAAAGGTTTGCCGCTTTTTGTTTTAAAAACATAATCAATCCTGTAAACAACTTCCTCATCATCAAATACGGCTGTCAGCATACGGTTCCCGAAGCTTCCGGCCGCCAGCTCCGAAATCACGGACTCGTCTTCATCCGCCCAATGCAGGAATTTGTAGCCCGGCGCATTTCCGGGACTCAAAACGACAGGCGTGTCAGATACCGTATATTTGTCCGGGTTTGATGACGAACCCGAAGTCATTAACGGCAAACCGCCCTTTGTTTTGAAATCATAAGTAATCGAATAAATGATTTCCGAATCATCAAAAACGGCCGTCAAAATCCGATTCCCTGTGCTTTGCGCATCCAAGCCGGAAATTTCCAGACCGTTTTCATCCGTCCAATAAAGGAAATTATACCCGTCGGCCGCCGCTTCCTTCAAAGTCAAAGGCGTATCTGAAACAGTATACGAAGACGGATTCAAAGAAGATCCCGGCGTTGACAAAGAATTGCCGAGTTCCGTTTTAAAAAGATACGAAATCTGATAGCGAAGCTCACTGTTGTTGAAAACGGCCGTCAGCTGCCGGCCCCCCGTGCTTCCTTTCTCAATCTCGGAAACAGCGGAATTTGTTTCATTCTTCCAATACATAAACTGATAGCCCGGCGCCTGAGCATCCTTTAAAACAATCGGCGTGTCCGAAACCGTGTAAGATCTCGGATTATCGGTTGATCCCGACGTTTTTAAAGGCTGTCCGTTTTCAGTTTCAAATTTGTAAGCAATTCCGAAAACCGACTCGTCGTCACTGAAAACAGCCGTCAGCTTGCGGCCGCCCGTGCTTCCGGCAGGAAGATCCGAAACAGCCGAGTTTGTTTCATCTTTCCAGTAAAGGAAAGAATAGCCGTCCGCCGTTGATGCGTTTAAAGCAAGCGGCGTATCCGAAACAGTATATGAAGCCGGATTATTGGAAAACGCCTGAACCGACAAAGGCTTACCGCTCATTGTTTCAAAAGTATACTCAATCTTGTAAACAACTTCGGCGTTGTTAAAAACAGCCGTCAGCGTCTTGCTTCCGGTGCTTCCCGCGGGAACAGCCGTAACAGAACCGTTTTCATCCGTCCACTGCATAAATGTGTAGCCGGGCGCCGACGCAGGTTTTAAAACAATCGGCGTCTCCGAAACCGTATATGTTTTCGGATTTTCTGTTGAGCCCGTCGTTTTCAAGGGGTTGCCGTTCTGCGTTTTAAATTCATAAATCAGCGAATAAATAACCTCACGGTCGCTGAAAACAGCCGTAAGTTCCCGGTTTCCGGTGCTTCCGGCATCCAGTTCGAAAAGAACAGACCCCGTTTCATTCTCCCAGTTCAAAAATGAATAACCGTCTGCAGATGCAGGCTTCAAAACCAAGGGTGTGTCCGATATTGTGTACGAATCAGGATTCGAAGAAGAACCGGTCTGCAGAATTTTTCCGCTCTCCGTTTCAAAACGATAGCGGATTTCATAAGATACTTCGGTGTCTTCAAACACCGCCGTTAACTTATAATTCTCTGCACTGCCTTTTTCAATTTCCGTGACAATTTCGCCGAGACTGTTCTCCCAATGCATGAAAGTATAGCCGGAAGCAGACGCGCTGTTTAAAACAAGAGGCGTGTCGGCGACCGTGTATGAGCCGGGATTATTGGAAAGACCCGACACCAATAAAGAACTGCCGCCCACCGTTTTGAAATCATAAACCAAAGAATAAACAATCAGACGGTCGCTGAAGACAGCCGTCAGCCGGCGCTCCCCCGTGCTGCCCGCCTCCAATCCGGAAACAGGCAAATTATTTTCATCCGACCAGCGAAGGAACGTATAACCCGGAGCAGATGCTGTTTTTAATGTCATCGGCGTATTCAAAACAGTATATTTATCGGGATTGTCAGAAGTTCCCTGAGTAACGAGATCTGCACCGCTTTCCGTTTTAAACGTATAATAAATCGAATATTCTGTCAAAACCCACTGCGCATACAAATCCGTATCTTCAATCATCTCCAATTCATCACCCGGAGAACAACTCAAACCGCTGCCGTCAGACTGTGTATTCCAATTTGAAAAATTGTAGCCGTCCCGTTTGAAAGAGGTTTCGGAATTGCTCAAAACGATATGCTTTTCCGGAGGCATCACCGGAACAGGCGCATAAACGCCGGATCCGCCGTTGGCTTTGTAATGAACAAAAACGGTGCCGTCCGACTCCCACTCGCCGTACAGGTGAATCGCATGAGTGACAGGCTCTTGGTCGATGTCATAAAGATCTGTTAACGCCGAATCCGAGTACCATTGAACAAAATTATGATACGGATAAACCGGCTCCAGCGCATTTAAATCCAAATCCGTCGAAACAGGCAGCCCATAACGAACATCTCCGCCGTTAATTGTTTGATTCAAGTCATTCCAATGAAGCGTCACCGAAAACGGACCGGTTTGCCCTTTCATTGTGACCGTTGTTTTATTGTTCCAAACCGAACCATTCCACTCAACCAAAGAAAAAGTGGTGTTGTTCAGCACTTCATCACCTGTATAATTTGAGGAAACCAAACGGTCCGCCGACTGAATCCAGCCGCCGGCATTGACCCACGCGGCGGCATTAAATCCGTTGTCGGAATCTGTGTCTTGGGACCAGTTATAAGACGGCGTTCCCGAAACGATGCCGGAGTCAGAGTCATAGCCGGCCGAATTCGGAATCATCCAATGTTTAATCTCGGTCATATTTGTCAGATTCAAATTGCCGCTGCTTGCGCTTCGGATGTTTAAGCCGCGGCCCGAGCCGGCATTATAAAATACGGCATTTTCGACGCGGTCGCCCCGAAGAGTGAAGACATTGGCGCTTGCGTTTGTCGTATTGCTCATCAGAGCGACGGAAATTTCCGAAAAATCGTCTGCCGTTAAATTGTTCATCTGCAGCGCGGTTCCGAATCCGTTGTTTACGATTTTTGCTTTTGCATACGGATTTAAAGTCAGGTTGGAAGCGTTAAACATCGCACTGTTGTTGCTGTTTCCCGTGACATTTAAATTGGAATAATCTTTCAGCAAAGCCGAGCCGCCGAGATTAAAAACTCTGTAGGCATTGCGGTGCGTTGTGAAAACCGTTAATTCGGAATCCTGATTCATTTCCAAATTGCCGGTGACATTCAGGAATGTAATGACCGGATTTCCCGAGCCTGCAATCGTTACCCGGCTGTTTTCTTCCAAAACCAAATCTTTGATTTTGGTTGCGGTAAACGTATTGTCGCAATTGGCATTGAAAACGGCGTTGCGGCCGACAATAACGCTGACACTCGGATCAAAATAAAAAATACCGCTGTATAATGAATCTGTGTTGTTGTTTTTGTATCTCAAATTCACAACGGCATCTTCTTCGATGACAACATCCTGCGTATAATCTCGGATCCAAAAGAACGAAACAATATCGCCTGTATTTGTTTTATAAGCCGTCACATTGCCCCGGAAAATGAGGCCGGACACTTCGCCGACTTCTCCCCAATAAGCGGGGCCGGCATCTCTTGAATCGTTTAAATTCAAAGTCAGTGATTTCGGGCTGCCGCTGATGTCTTCGTAATGAATGACGCCGTTATTTTTGTAGCGCGGGTCGTCAATGACAACTTCTGTGTCATCCAAGATATTCATGCCGTAATCGTTCCAAAAGAGCTGCGGGCCGACATAAAATGTGTTGCTGTAATGATTCGTGACATTTTTCGCGCCGTCTGAAACAAATATAAATCCGTAACCGTTTCCGCCGACCAAATAAGAATTCTGAATTTTCACTTCAAACGGAACCGTATTGGTGACACTTGCCCGAACAGCCATGACGGCAACCGTGTCATAAGCACTCGTGTGGAACCATTGAACCCATTTGTGCCAATACTCTTCGCGCGTTTCCTGGATGCCGATTTTTGCGCCGCTGAATGAACGGACGGTCGAGCCGTCAAAAATCAGACCGGATTTATTGAGATTGATGTCAAAACACGCATACTTCCGCGCTTCAAGATCATCGATTGTGGTCGGGGATTTTCTCATTTCGTTTTGATTGATGTCGCTGCCCAGCCAAATGTATGTGATGTGGTCATTCTTTTGGTTATTTCCCGGATTGGAAGAAGCCGTATAAAAAATGCCGGGGGTGTTGTAAACAATAACTTCTTTCAAATCAACGGATTTGCCGCTTTCGTCCGCGTAAGTTGTCTGATTCAAATCGCTGATTCCAATTCCAACGCCGCCGACGGCATATTCCCAGTCGGGCATGTCAAAGTAAAAATTAATTTCTCGAGTTGAACCGAATTCAATGTCAGCCGTCTCGCCGGATGCCTGACCGAATCCCGAAGACGAATCAGGCTGAAAGCTTGAATTGAGTTTCCAATTTTTCATTTTGGCCTGTTCTTGAAAATCTGCGGCTTGAACCGTCACAGAACTTTCAGAGCTCTGCGGCTCAACGTAATATGTTTTGTATAAAGCCGCCTTTTCGTTCAGATTTCCGGGAAGACTGTTATCCGCCGTCAGCTCTTTTGTAATTTGATAGAGATGAACAGGAACGCTGCCGATGCCGTATTCTTCGCCCAGCGTTTCTTCAAACGACCGGTGCCATTGATCCGCAAAATAAAATGTGATTCCTGCCGTGTCATTTGTCAGCGACCGGAGCACATCGGGTGCCAATTCGCTCCTCAAATGAAACGGATCGCCGGCAGCTGCTGCGCCTGTATTTGAAAGAAGAACGACCGCCGACAAAAAGATGAAAAAAACGAAAAGATAACTTGTTTGCTTCATTGTTTAAATTGCCCCTTGCCCATTAAAAATTGAAATCAAATAAAAAAATAAAATTGGATTTTAGATAATATATTATTATACAAATTATATATATGTATTGATTTTAAATATTGATTTCAAATTTTGGTTTCAAATTTTGAATTTTTCGTTTTAAAAACAAAATCTCGAAATATTTTTAAGATAAGGGCGTGTTTGTTCACATCTTATATCACGACATATAAATTTGAAATCACAGGACGGATTCGAAAAATCGTCATCCTGTAATCTGTTTTAAATAAACTTTAAAATCAGAATTTTGAATTTATTGAATTATTATTCATCATCTTAAACTTATTAATGAAATCGAGGACAATTCATGCTTCAGGAAATACCCGAGAAATATGAAACCCAAAAGGTTGAAGAACAAATCAATCAATTTTGGAATGAGACGGACGCGTATCATAAAACGCGCGAGGGAAGAAAGAACGGAAAGAAATTTTTCTTTGTGGACGGGCCGCCGTATACGACCGGACACATTCACATGGGAACGGCCTGGAACAAAGTCATTAAAGACTCTATTTTAAGATACAGATCCATGAGCGGCGACGCCGTTACGGACACGCCCGGCTGGGACATGCACGGCCTGCCGATTGAAGTGAAAGTCGAAGAAAAACTCGGTTTCCAAACCAAAAAAGACATTGAAACATTCGGCGTCGGCAACTTCATTCAGGAATGCAAGTCATTCGCGATTGAAAAGAAAGGCGACATGACCGACCAATTCAAAGCGCTCGGTATTTGGATGGACTGGGACAATCCGTACATGACGCTTAAAGACGAATACATCGAAGCCGCCTGGTGGGTGATTCAAAAAGCGCATGAAAAAGGACTTTTGGAAGAAGGAAAACGTGTCGTTAACTGGTGCCCGCGCTGCGAGACCGCAATTGCCGACTCCGAAGTCGAATACATGGACCGCGACGACGCTTCCATTTACGTTAAATTCCCGATCAAAGGCGAAACCGATGCTTATGTCGTGATTTGGACGACAACGCCCTGGACCATCCCGTCCAACGTTGCCGCAGCCGTCCATCCGGATGCCGAATACGCATTTGTCAAAGCGACACGCGAAGACGGCAAAGTTGAAACGCTTCTCATCGGCAAGGAAAGCATTCCGCTCATCATGAAAAGAGGAAAATACACCTCTCACGAAATTCTGGAAACGAAAAAAGGCGCTGACCTTCAGGGTTTGGAATATATGGCGCCGCTGGCCGAAGAAGTTCCGGCGCAGGCTGAAATGGCGCACGCCGTTTATCCGGCGGATTACGTTTCTTTGGACAACACGGGCATTGTTCACATCGCGCCCGGACACGGTTTGGACGACTTTAATGTCGGCACAAAATACGGTCTGCCGATTTTCTGCCCCGTCGGCCCGAACGGTTCTTACACCAAAGAAGCCGGCAAATACGCGGGAATGAACATCCGCGACGCCAATGAAATTATCATTGAAGATTTGAAAAACAAAGATTTGCTGCTTTCACAGGGCAAAATCAATCACAGATACGGACACTGCTGGCGCTGCAAAACGCCGATCATCTATCTGGCCACCGAGCAGTGGTTCTTAGATGTCGGACAGATTAAAAATGAGATGCTGGACGCCATTGACAATGACATTGAATGGACGCCCGAGTGGGCCGGATCCGCCCGCTTCAGAGACTGGGTGGCAGACGCCCGCGACTGGTGCATTTCCCGCCAGCGCTATTGGGGCATTCCCGTTCCGATCTGGACATGTCCGGACTGTAAGCAGCGCGTCGTTTTCGGCACAAAACAGGAATTAATTACAAAAGCGCACCTGACCGGAGACATTGAGCTCCACCGCCCGTATGTCGACGAAGTTGTTTTGGACTGTGAATGCGGCGGCAAAATGGTGCGCAGCAAAGACGTTTTTGACGTTTGGTTTGATTCGGCCGTTGCTTCTTTCGCAACACTCGGCTTCCCCGGCAGAACGGACGAATTTGAAAAGATGTGGCCGGCAGACTTCATTACGGAAGGACACGACCAAACCCGCGGCTGGTTTTATTCCCAGCTCGGTGCATCCATCGCGGCATTTGATAAAACGCCGTACAAAAGCGTTTTGATGCACGGCTTTACGATGGATAAAGACGGGAAAAAGATGTCAAAAAGTCTCGGAAATATTGTGACGCCCGATGAAGTGATTGAAAAATACGGCGCCGACGTTCTCCGCGCCTATTCGCTTTCGTCGAGCGCGCCGTGGGACGATTTGAAATTCGTTTGGGACGACGTCGCCACCGTCAACAGAACCGTCAACATTCTTTGGAACGTTTACAAATTCCCGCTGCCTTACATGATTTTGGACAATTTCAACCCGCTTGAACATCCGGCAGAATCATTGATCGGCAGCATGCGCGAAGAAGACAAATGGATTCTTTCCCGCCTGCAGTCAACCGTTTCTGAAATGACGGAAGCGATGGATGAAAAGATGCTTCACAAAGCTGTCCGCAGTTTGTTCAATTTCATTTTGGAAGACTTGTCCCGCTGGTACATTCAGCTCATCCGCCCGAGAACATGGACGGAGGCAAACGATCCCGATAAATTGGCCGTTTACGCCGTGCTTTACGAGACATATGTAACGATTGCCAAGCTTTCCGCGCCGTTCATGCCGTATTTGGCCGAAACGATGTATCAGAATCTGGTGAAAAACATTGACGAAAGCGCGCCGCTTTCCGTTCACATGAACGACTGGCCGGCCGTAAAAGAGATTTTCACGGACAAGGAAATGGAAGAGCACATGGAAATCGTCAGAGAAGTTGTCGAAGCTTCTTCAAACGCCCGCCAAAAAGCAGGCCGCAAGCTGAGATGGCCGATTTCAAGAATCGTCGTTGTTCCGAACGATGAGAACGTGGCCGCTGCGCTGATGCATTTGAAAGACGTTTTGCTGGAGCAGACCAATTCCAAAGATGTGGAAGTGCTTGCCGTCGGCGAGGCCTGGAAAGATTTGGACGTTCAGATGACGCCGAACCAAAGCGTTCTCGGCCCGACATTCAAGCAGGATGCCAAAAAAGTCGCCGACGCGCTCATTGAAGCCGGCGCCAAATCTTTGAAAGAAGTGTTTGACCGCGTCGAAGAAATGGAGCTCACCCTGGCCGACGGAACAGCCGTCACAATCACGGCCGACATGGTTGTTTTTGAAGAACTGATTCCCGAAGGAATCGCCGGAAGCGAGTCCGACTGCGGCATGGTTTATGTCGACGCAAAGCTCACCAAAGAATTGGAAGCGGAAGGCTACACCCGTGAAGTGGTCCGCAGAATCCAAGACATGAGAAAAGAACTTGATTTGGCCGTCGACGATCAAATTTCAGCCGCCGTTGAAATCAAAGACGCCCGCGTTTCCGATTTGCTCAAAGAAATGACCGGTACAATCGCAAATGAAGTCCGTGCCGGCGAATTAACATTGAACTCCGGAGCCCCTGCGGGCGATTTGGTAAAAGATTGGGATATTGAAGGCATTCAAATCACAATCGGCATTTCCGAAAAGAAAGCGTAAAGCTTTCTTTCATCTTTTTTTTGTTTTTATTTCCATTTTTATTTCGGCTTGATTTCTGTTTTATTTTCAAAAAACAGACCTGATTTTCGGATTCTATTTTTATTTGTGTGACAACTTCTTTTTTAATTCAAAAACGGGTTCAACTTTTTGGATTTGATTTTAAAAACGGAGCAGCTCGCGCGCGGGAACGCGGCAGCAGACAGCGGCAACGGCGGCAGTAGCAGACAGCGGCAACGGCGGCAGTAGCAGACAGCGGCAACGGCGGCAGCAGCCGACAGGCCGGCAAGTCGGCAACTGTATTGCAGAAACAGTAAGGTAACAGCGGAACGAAACAGTAAGGTAATCTGTGCCCACGCTCGCGTAGCGAGCGGATGTGATAAAAATGAGATGATACACATGAAACAAACGTACACAGATAGCGATAAAGACAGACACAACAGAAGCAGATGGCAGCAGAAGCAAACAGGATTTGATTGTAAACTCCCTTTAAATGTAAACCAAACAGGGAAATATTTTTAATTTATTTTTATCTATATTGAAAAGTTACTTTAAATTTTAAATGTAAACCGGATATTTGACAATATTTATTTTTTGAAGATAGGGGAGTCACCGTTATGTCGATGGAATTATCGCCGCTGATTATGGATTTAGCATTGATTTTAATTGCCGCGGGTGTTATGACGCTGGTGTTCAAGCGTTTCAAACAGCCGCTGGTTTTGGGCTATATCGTTGCCGGGCTGCTGATCAGCGGATATTTGGCCGGATATTTGCCTGAAAACATCGGTCAATATATTCCATCCATATCGGATTCGGAAAATATTGCCGTGTGGGCGGACATCGGTGTCATTTTCCTTCTCTTCGGTCTCGGTTTGGAATTCAGTTTTAAAAAATTAATGAAAGTCGGCGGAACGGCATCCATTACGGCAGTGACCGAAGTTGTTTCAATGCTTGTCATCGGCTTTGCCATCGGCTATTTAATGGGCTGGAATTACATGGACAGTTTGTTTTTAGGTTCCATGCTCGCGCTTTCATCCACAACGATTATCATCAAAGCTTTTGAAGATCTGAAACTTCGGGGACAGAAATTCACAAACGTCGTTTTCGGCGTTTTGGTCGTGGAAGATTTAATCGCGATTTTAATGATGGTTCTGCTCCCGGCAATTGTTCTCGCACAGTCATCCCTCGGAATTGAGCTCATTGAAAGCGTCGGAAAAATGGTTTTCTTCCTGGTTTTAGTGTTTATTGCCGGCATTTACATTTTGCCGACAGTTTTCAAATACATCCGCAAATACATGAATGATGAAACCCTTTTAATCGTCGGCATCGGACTGTGTCTCGGAATGGTTGTTCTTTCTGTTGAAGCTCACTTCTCATCCGCGCTCGGCGCGTTTATTATGGGATCCATTCTCGCGGAAACCATTGACGGTGAAAAAATCGAACACGTCACAAAACCGATTAAAGATTTATTCGGCGCCGTTTTCTTCGTGTCCGTGGGCATGATGCTTGACCCGCAAGTTTTGGTTGACTACGCCGGCCCGATTGTCATTATCACACTTGCAACAATTCTCGGAAAAGCTTTCTTCTCCAGTTTCGGCGTTTTGATTTCCGGCCAGAATTTGAAAGTTTCCATGCAGTCCGGATTTTCACTCGCGCAAATCGGAGAATTCGCATTTATTATCGCTGCTCTCGGTTTAAGTCTGAAAGTCACAAGCGATTTCCTTTATCCGGTTGTCATTGCGGTTTCCGTGATTACAACATTCACGTCTCCGTATATGATTAAGTATTCCGACCGCGCTTATGAAGCGTTTAACAAAATATTGCCGGCGCGCGCCCGCGACTTTTTGAATAATTACGGATCGGGCAGCAAAACAATTAACAAAGACAACACATGGAAAAAAGTTCTTAAAACCAATATTTTTGTCGTCGTTATTTACGGCATTCTTTTGGCGGCGATTGCCCTTTTATCCGTGATGTATTTGTCCCCGTTCATCAAAGGGCACATCGGCGGCTGGCAGGGATCGTTAATTTCCGTTGTGATTACGCTGCTCGTCATGGCGCCTTTCCTCAGTGCGCTTTTAATGAGCAAATTGAAAACCAAAAACTTTGAAACGCTTTGGAACGACCCGACTTTCAAGAAAGGCTATTTGGTTTCTTTGATGCTGGTCCGCTTCATTATTGCCGCTTTGGTTGTCAGCTATGTGATTTTCATAGAATTCACGTCCAAAGCCGGTATGATTGCCGTGTTTGTCATCTTCGCGATTTCATTTGCGCTTTGGTCAAAGACGCTTCAGAAGCAGTACACCAAATTCGAAGACCGTTTCATGCAGAACTTAAACGAACGCAGCGTCAGCAAACTCAAAACAGAAGCTGATGTCTCGGCGCTTGAAAATATTCACATGGACACCTTTGAAGTGACCCCGACGTCCCCGGTCATCGGAAAAACACTTGCCGAACTGGATTTCAGAAGAAAATACGGCGTCAATGTCGTTTCAATCATCCGGGGCGACCAGCGCTACAACATCCCCGGCGGCAGTGTCCGCATTTATGCCTGGGACAAGATCATCGTTCTCGGAACCGACGAGCAGATGGACGCTTTCGGCCGGGAAATCGAAGACCACTCTTTGGAGCCTGAAAAGAAAGACGAAACAGAAGTCATCCTTCAGCAGTTTGTCGTGGAAGACAACTCCCCGCTCCTCGGAAAACCGCTTTGCGACTGCGCCATCCGCGACAAATCCGAATGCCTGGTTGTCGGCGTTGAGCGCGACGAAGAAATCATCATGAACCCCGACGGCAAATTTGTATTCCACGAAGGCGACATCGTTTCCGTCGTCGGCGAAAAAGAAAAAGTCAGAAATCTTTGCTGCGTGATCACATAATAAAAATGTAAAATAGAACCTATAAAATATCAAAAAACAACAGCGGTTTGAATCAAAGAATTCAAACCGCCCCTTCTTTTTTCTCTTTTCTTTTTTTCCGCATACCGCCGGTATAAAATTTCGATTAAAAACCGGGTTCGTTTTTGATTTATTTTTTGAAATCTGCCCCGCTCACGCGCGCGGCGGCAGCAGCAACGACAGAAGCAGCGGCAGCAAAAAGCAGAAGCAAGGCCTGCAAAGCAGCGACTGTATTGCAAAAACAGTAAGGTAGCGGCAGCAAACAGAAACAGTAAGGTAGCGGCAGCAAACAGAAACAGTAAGGTAGCGGCAGCAAACAGAAACAGTAAGGTAGCGGCAGCAAACAGAAACAGTAAGGTAGCGGCAGCAAACAGAAACAGTAAGGTAACGGCGGCAAACGGAAACAGTAAGGTAATCTGTGCCCACGCTCGCGTAGCGAGCGGATGTGATAAAAATGAGATGATGCATATGGAAACAGCAAAGCAGATGGAAGCAGCAGAGCAAATAAAAGCAGCAGAGCAAATGGAAGAAGCCGAACAAATGGAAACAACAGAGTAAACGGAAGCAGAACAGACAACAGCAGTAAATCAGCCAGATTTAAAAAAGGTAGCAGAAGTCTAAAAAATAATAAAACGAACAATAACAAATTTACAGATTTATTCAAATTTCAAAAATCAAAAATACAACTTTTTGATTAACTGAAATAAGTTAAAAAATATTCGATTTGACAATTTGGATTAATTATATCAAAATATATAACGATTTTTAAGATTTTATCATTAAGAATGAACCGTCGAATTTTTGCGGCTTGAAATTTTCTTTTCAACCTGTTCAAAAGTTTCATCCAGATTTGCGCTGCTGAACTGGCTGTTGTAAAGCATGGCATAAAAGCCGTCTGCCGCCATTAATTCATCATGGTTTCCGCGCTCAATGATTTCGCCTTTGTTGATCACCAAAATCAAATCCGCGTTTTTAACAGTCGAGAGGCGGTGCGCAATCACAAAGCTCGTTCTGCCCTTCATCAGCGTTGCCATCGCGTCTCTGATGTGAACCTCGGTCAGCGTGTCGACGTTGCTTGTCGCCTCGTCTAAGAGCAGAATAACAGGATCTGAGAGGAATGCGCGGGCAATGGTCAGCATCTGCTTCTGACCTTCGGAAATGTTGGAAGCATCTTCGTTAATGACCGTATCGTATCCGTTCGGCAGCCTTCGGATGAAAGCGTCGGCGTACGCGGCTTTTGCGGCTTGAATAATTTCATCATCAGATGCTTCTTCATTTCCGTAAGCAATATTTTCGCGAACAGTGCCGTTAAACAGCCACGGCGTTTGAAGAACCATGCCGAACATATCTCTTAAATCATGACGCTTCAGATTTGTGATATCAATATCATCAATTAAAATCCGGCCGCCGCCGATTTCATAAAACCGCATCAGCAAATTCAAAATCGTCGTCTTTCCGGCACCCGTCGGACCGACAATCGCAACCGATTCGCCCGGATAAATCGTCAGATTCAAATCCCGAATGACAGGCTTTTCCGGCTCGTAGCCGAAAGAAACGTGGTCGAAAACAACCGCACCTCTCGGATTAACAGCATCTTCGGCATAAGGCGAATCGGGAAGTTCTTCCGCTTCGTCCAGAATTTCAAAGACGTGTTCGGCCGCCGCAAGTGTTGACTGAATCGTATTAATCACGGTTGAAATCTGCGTAATCGGCTGCGTAAACTGCTTGGAATAAAGAATAAACGACTGAACATTTCCGATATTCATCGACCCTGCCAAAACAAACAGACAGCCGACGATACAAACAATCACATAGCCGATATTCTGAACGGAAAACAGAACCGGCATCGCAATGCCTGAAATAAACTGCGACTTCCACCCGACATCATACAAATCATCATTGATGCCGTCAAACTTTTCCGACGCTTTTTGTTCCCGGCCGAACGCTTTAATGATTTTGTGCCCCGTGTACATCTCTTCGACATGACCATTCAAATCCGCCGTAATCTCCTGCTGCTTCTTAAAATACGGCTGGGATTTGCTGACAATCATTTTTGTCAAAACCGCCGAGATCGGCAAAATCAGGAAACAGATAAGCGTCAGCAGCGGATTCAAATACAGCATAATCAGAATAATCCCGAGAAGCGTCACGGATGCCGTAATCAGCTGAACAACGCCCTGCTGAAGCGTATTGCTGATCGTATCCACATCGCTTAAAATCCGGCTCATGATTTCGCCGTGCGTATGCGTATCATAATATTTCAGCTGCAGCCGCGACAATTTGGAGCCGACTTCCGAACGCAAGTCGGAAACAACTTTCTGCGTCACGCCCGCTATAATATACTGCTGGAAGTAAGCAAACACAGAACTGCCGACATACAGCCCGAGCAGAAGAAGAAGCAAAGTTGTCACGGCCGAAAAGTCAATCGAAATTTGACTGCTGTACCCGCCGCTTCCGACACTGCTGCCGCCGCCGTTGCTGCCGATGCCGCCACTGCTGCCATTGACACTGCCACTGATATTGCCGACAGTTTCGACAGCGCCTTCAAATAAAACATTGATAATGTCACCGATAATCAGCGGCGCCAAAACCGTAAAAGCCGTGCTCAAAACGGCTAAAATCAAAACAACCGCAATCCCTGTCCGATGCGGCTTCAAATACCCGAGCAGCCGGTTTAATGTTGTCCTGAAGTTTTTCGGCTTTTCAACGGTTCCGAGAAATCCCGGACCCTGTCCCGGACCGTTCGGACCTCTTCTTTTTCGTCCCGTAAACGTACGGTTTTGAGATTGAGAAGAGGAGGAGGAAAATGACGACGAAGGCGACGACGAAGACGAAGACGGCTTTGAAGAGCTCATTCTGCTGTCTCCGTGTTGTCTGTTTGAGATTCAGTTTCTTGAAGTGAGCCTTGAGATGAATCCGGGGAAACAGCTTCTTGCGATGCCGCAATTTCTCTGTAAACTTCACAATTGGCCGTCAGCTCGGCATCCGTTCCGATGCCGGCAATTTCGCCGTTATCCAAAACAATAATTTTGGAAACATTTTTAATTGTGGCAACGCGCTGCGCGACAATGAGAACGGCGGCGTCTTTGACTTCTGCCCGAAGCGCGTTTCTGAGATCGGCATCTGTTTTATAGTCCAGCGCCGAAAAATTATCGTCAAATATGTAAATTTCGGGGCGCCTGACAATGGCGCGCGCGATGGTCAGCCTCTGCTTCTGGCCGCCGGAAATGTTTGTGCCGCCCTGAGAAATGTAAGAATGGATTCCTTCGTCCATGTTTTCAACAAATTCGGAGGCTTGGGCGATTTCAAGCGCTTTCCAGATTTCTTCTTCCGTTGCGTCTTCTTTGCCGTAGCGGATGTTTTCGGCAATCGTTCCCGAAAAAAGAACCGCCGTCTGCGGCACAAAGCCGATTTTTCGGCGCAGTTCGGATTGGGGAACGTCTCTGACATCGATGCCGTCTGCGCAAACCGAACCGTCGGCAACATCATAAAAGCGCGGCACCAAGCTGATTAAAGAAGTTTTTCCCGAACCCGTGCCGCCGATGAGCGCTGCCGTTTCGCCGCGCCGAACGGAAAAAGAAATATTTTTCAAAATCAACTCTTCGGAATCGGAATAACGGAAAGAAACATTTTTGAATTCAACAATCGGAACAGTTGAAATGTTTTCGGGTTTTGAAAGGCTTTCAGATTCTGAAATCGTTTCAAATTCTGCCGTCGTTTTCGGATCCGGAATCGTGTCATCCGTGTTCAAAACTTCCAAAATGCGGTCGGCGGAAACTTTGGCGCGCGGGATAATTATGAAAATAAACGAAACCATGACGACTGACATCATAATCATTGTCACGTACTGAATAAATGCCATCATGTCGCCGACGGTCAAATTCGCGGTTTCGATTCTGAAGCTTCCGAACCACAAAACGGCGATGGTCGCCAAGTTCATTAAGAAAAGCATTCCTGGGAAGAGGATAGCAACAATCCGGTTGACTTTTAATGAAACGGCGGTCAAATCCGCGTTTGCCGCTTCGTATTGGCGCGACGCCGCTTCTTCTTTGTTAAAAGCGCGGATGACGCGAACGCCGGTCAGCCGTTCCCGCAAAATGCGGCTGACATTGTCCAGCTGCTTCTGCATTTCCTGAACGCTCGGAATGATTTTTCGGGAAACAAAATAAACAAAAACCGCAAGCACCGGAATAACCAGCAAAACGACAAGCGACAAATAAATGTCTTTGCTGAGCATCAGCAAAATGCTGCCGAGAAACGTCAAGGGCGCGACGACAACGACGCGAAGCATCATCATAATAACATTTTGGAGTTGGTTGACATCATTCGTTGTTCGGGTGACAAGCGTTGACGTTCCGAAGCGGTCAAATTCTTCCAGCGAAAAACGGTCGATTTTATCAAAAAGATCTTTCCGAAGAAGTTTTGAAAAATCGGCGGACGCCCGGGACGTGAAAAAACCCGCGGCGATTGAAAAAATCATACTGAAAACGGTAATGACAAGCATGTAGGCGCCCATTTCGTAAATGTAATCAATGTTGCCGCCGACAATACCGACATCAACCATTTTTGCCATTAAATCCGGGAGCAGAAGCTGCGTCAAACATTGCAGGAAGATCAAAAAAACAGCCGCCGCTACAATAAAGCGGTAAGGAAGCAGATATTTTACCAGTTTTTGCATTTGCCCGATCCGTCCGTTTTCATAAGATTCGTAAGATAATAAGTTAATGATTCGTAAGATGATTCATAAGATGATTCATAAGATGATTCGTAAGATGATTCATAAGATAATAAGTAAGATAACAAAATTATAAAATTAATATAGATATAAATTCGAATGAATAATAAAGTATTTACAAGTATATAAAATTCAAAATCATTTCGCCGACAAAAATTTAATTACAAACAGCGAACAGATATTTGACAGATAAACCAAAATAATTCAAAAAAGGCATAAAAATGAATTACAATGAATGGGAACCGTTGTACCGGATTGTTTTGAACCGTTTCGGCTTTTCGGAAGGCGCGGATATGAAAACAGCGGAATGGTTTTCAAATATTTATGCCGCCGTTCAGTCGGGGAATCATTTTTTAAAAAATGAAAAAACTTTAAAAAATGAAAAAACCGCCGTTCAAACATCAATTGAAACGCTGAAAAATAAAATTGCCGGCAAAAACATTGTTGTCTGCGGCAACGCGCCTTCTTTAAACGACGAATATTTGTCTTTCCAAAAAGAAAACGCGGCCGGAAATGAGATTTATATTGCCGCTGACGGCGCAGCTTCTGTTTTGCTGAAACACGGAAAAGTGCCCGACATCATCGTGACCGATTTGGACGGCAAACATCCGAACGACGCGATTAAAGAAATCGAAGCCGCCGACAAAGGCGCTTTGCTTTTGATTCACGCGCACGGCGACAATTTGGACAAACTGGAAAAATATTATCCCGCGTTCGCGGAAAAAATGAAAGAAGGATTCGTCATTCCGACATGCCAATGCCGGCCGCCTGAAAATCTTTTGAATTTCGGCGGTTTTACAGACGGCGACCGCTGCATTTTTTTAGCGGCAGAATTTTCCGCGGCCGAAATCCTGCTTCTCGGATTTGATTTCAAAGACCCAGATGTCACCCCGATGAAAAAGAGAAAATTGGAATGTGCAGAACGGTTTGTTCATCTTCTTCAGCAGAAATACCCGAGCCGAATCAAGTTTTTCAAAAAATGAAAATTTAAAAAATCAAAATGAAAAAAAACCAAAATGAAAGAAGTTCAATCAAAAATGAAGAAGTTCAAAAATGAAAAATTTAAAAAATAAAATGAACCGGAAACCCCGAAATTAATCATTTTTGTCTCGGATTCCGATTTTAATTTTGACGGGGTCGGAAGGAATTTCTTCATCTTCTTTGTCATCGTCTTCTGTTTCTTCTTCGTCAAAATCGGTTTCATCTTTGACGGTAATTGTTTTTTCTGTTTTCGGCTTTTCTTTTTTCTTTGAACTCTTGGATGTTTCTTCGTTTTCATCTTCGGACGCTTCCGAATTATTATTTTGAGTCGCCGAGAAATAAATGCCGACAAGCGCGATGAGAACGGCTAAAACGATGCTGTAAATGAAATAAACGACGGGGAAAGAATATCCGGTCTCGGGCATCGTCACCGACAAAGCATAGCTTCCCGCGCTCCAGAAAAGCAAAGTTCCCGAAAGCGTGAACAGCATTTCAACAATTAAACCCTGATAATCTTCTTTGGCATAAATCCGGTCAAAGATTTTTCCGAGCAAATAAACAAAGATGGCGCCGGCATACCAAAGAACGGCTTTTTTAATAAAAAGCGAAACGAGCGGGAGAAATCCGTAATAACTGACTTCACTGAAATTGGAAATATTCCAGACGCTGACCGCGCCGATAATCGTTCCGATAATCAAAAGCAAAATCGCCGCAATCGTTGTGACGAACGAAAGCTGATGCGCATGGAATGATTTTTTGAGTTCGCGCCAGCTGAGAAGGAATCTGTCGTTCAGCGAATAAGCGCGCAGAATCATATAGCCGCCGACCACCAAAAACGTGCCGATAATGGCCCATTGCGGGTTGCTGGTCGCCATCGCAAGCGCGTAAATAATCAGCGCCAAGCCGATCGGGACAAAAAATGTCTGAAGGAATTTCGGATCTTTCAGGAAATTCTTAATCATGTAGTACGTGCTTTCCAAATTCTCGCTCTGCATGACGATAATTCTTTGAACAGAATCCACTTTGACACGGGACTGGACCAAAGGAATTAAAGATTCGTCTTCAACGCCGTCGGATACGAAAATCGCGCTTTTGACATCCTGTTTTTCCAAAAAATCGTCCAGCTGGTCGGCAATTTTTTTATCCGAAATGGTGCCGACATTCTTGTCGCCCGCAAAAGAAACAATTTCGGCGTCAACGCCGAGACTGCGCAGCTCATCCAAAATACGGATGCCGCCGAAAATCGTGTTGGTGTCCGAATCTTCCGGATCAACCGTCGCCAAACTGACGGCCGCCGCAATATTTGCACCGCGCCCGACAACCGGCGTTATCACTTTCGCTTTTTCGCCGAGATCATTGTCCCGATCAATACAAATGACAAGCGTATCCATTTTTTATTCAGTCCCGGATAAAATAATCACAAATAAAATAAATGAAACATGAAACAACGATAAAAATGACAAAATAAATTGAAATGAATTTATTCGCCATTAAACAATAATGAAGTAGCACCCATTCTATTTATATTTAAATATTCAACCTGCGTTTTTGAATCTCTTTTTGATTCCCGGCACGATTTTTAAAAAATTTAAAAAATGTTCCGCTCGCGCGCGGACAGCGGCAGCGACAGCAGTAGCAGCGGCGGCGGCAACAGCAGCAATGGCCGCAGACAGGCCGACAAGTCTGCAACTGTATTTGCAATCAGCAGATGGCAACGGTAAACGGAAACGGTAAGGTAGCAGCGGAAAACGGAAACGGTAAGGTAATCTGTGCCCACGCTCGCGTAGCGAGCGGATGTGCTAAAAATGAGATGATGCATACGGAAATGCTGCTCCCGCCGACTGCTGCTCCCGCCGACTGCTGCTCCCGCCGACTGCTGCTCCTGCCGACTGCTGCTCCTGCCGACTGCTGCTCCCGCCGACTGCTGCTCCCGCCGACTGCTGCCCCCGCCGACTACTGCTGCCACCGCCGACTGCCCCCACCAACTGCTGCTCCCGCCGACTGCTGCTCCCGCCGACTGCTGCCACCGCCGACTGCTGCCACCGCCGACTGCTGCTCCCGCCGACTGCAGCTGCCACCGCCGTCTGCTGCCGTCACTGTTTGCATCACTGCCGCCCGCGCGCGAGCCGCACACATTTAAAAACAAATCAAAACCCAATCCCGGTTTGTGAATTAAATTATGAAAAAAGGTTCAATGAAAAAAATTATGAAAAAATTATGAAAAAATTATGAAAAAGAAATGAAAAGATGAAAAAAAGAAAAAATTACAAAACTTCTTTCCATTTTTCAATATTTTTCGAACTGATGCCGGTTTCTTTTGAAAGTTTTGCAGAATCGGCGGCAGTCAAATCTGAAAGCGTTAAAATGCCGGCGTCGTTGAGCTTTTGCAGAGATGCCGTTCCGAGCCCTTTGATGTCTGAAAGTTCTTCAGGGTTGGCGGCTTTTGCTTCTCTTTCGGCTTTTGCGGCGGCTTTTTCTTTTCGGATGCGTTTGGCGCGCTCGGCGGACGTTTCGGCGACAATGCCGTTTTTCTCGTCTTCCTCAAGCTTTTTCTGCCATTCGATGAAATTGCACTGCGGGCAGCCGAGTTCCCACGGACGTTTGCCTTCCGTGATGATTTTAATCTTGTACATCTGGTGTTCGTCGCACATTTTGTCCGTGACAACGACTTGTCCGGTACGCGGAACGGGCAATGAAAAGTCGCAGTCGGGGTAGCCGTTGCAGCCGATGAAGCGCGCGCCTTTTTTGGATTTCCGGATTGTTAAATCCGAGCCGCAGCGCTGACATTTTCCGACAACTCTGTCTTCCCGAAGGCCGGACTGAAGAGAACGGCCGATGTCTTCGTGATTCTTTTCCAGGTCGTCAAAAACATTGTTCAGCATTTCACGGGATTCTTTTAAAACATCCGCTTCGGAAATTTCACCTTCGGAAATCTTATCCATATCCGTTTCCAGCTGCTTGGTCATGTCCGGCTTAACAATCGTCGGCGCGTATTCTTCAAGCGTGTCGATAACCGAATAAGCCACATTTGTCGGCTGAAGCGGATTGCCGTGGACATAATAGCGTGAAACCAATTTGTTGATAATATCGGCGCGCGTCGCTTTTGTGCCGATGCCCATGTCATCCATCAGACGAATCAGACGGCCCTGACCGTAACGGCTCGGCGGCTGCGTTTCTTTATCAAATAATTCTTTGTTTGTGATTTTTAAAACATCGCCTTCTTCCAGATGCGGCAAAACGCGATCTTCCGGTTTGTTGTAAGGATAATACCAGCGCCAGCCTTCGTCCGTTAAGCTCGAGCCGTTGCTTTTGAAATCTTCGTCGCTGATATCAATTTCAACTCTCATGGTATCCCATTCGGCTTCGCCCGCAAATGTCGCGAAGAAGCGGCGGACGACCAGCTCGTAAATTTTCCACTCGTCCTCTTTCATGTCGGACCGTTTGGCGGGAGCGACCGGGTGAATCGGCGGGTGGGCCGGATCTTCTTTTTTGCCCTGCGTGGGCTTTAAGCCGTCTTTGTCGGCGATTTTAAGCAATGCTTTCGCATATTCGTCAAACTCGGTGCCGACAAACATTTCAATCAGCGTACGCAGCTCCAGACTTTCGGGATAAATGGTGCTGTCCGTTCTCGGATAAGACAAGTAGCCGGCTTCGTAAAGCGTCTGATACATACGTTTGGCGTTGTTGACGGAAATGCCGACGGCGTTGGCCGCCACATAAAATTCGGTTGTGTTAAACGGAATCGGCGGTTTTTCTTTGCGTGTTTTGGATTCCACGGATTTGATTTTGGCGTCGCCGCCGACAATAATTTTCGGATAAACGCGATCTGCGACTTCTTTTTCGTAAATACGGTTGGTATGGTATTCGGCGATAAAAGATTCCTGCGTTTTGGTTTCAAGCGTTGTTTCAATTTCCCAGTACGCGACGGGAACGAATGCTTCGCGCTCTTTTTCGCGCTCGACGATTAATGCCAGCGTCGGGGACTGAACGCGGCCGACGGATAAGAAAAGTTTTCCGAGGCGGCCGGCGCAGAGAGAAATGTAGCGCGTCAGAGCGGCGCCCCAAACCAGGTCAATGACTTCGCGGGCGTGGCCGGCATCAGCCAAATTGAAATTCACGGTTGTCAAATTATCAAACGCGTGCGTGATGTCTTTGGGCGTAATCGCACTGTAAAGCGCGCGGTTGTATTTAACGTCGGGATTGACGGACTGAACCAAAGTCAGCGCCTCAACGCCGATTAATTCTCCTTCACGGTCGTAGTCAGTCGCGATTGTGACAAGATCGGCTTTTTTGCCGAGAACTTTTAAAGCCGTCACGATTTTTTTGTTGGTTGTAATCGGAATAATGTCGGCGTCAATCAAATCTCTGGCCGAGTTTTTCTGCCAATTGTTATATTCATTCGGGAAATCAATGCCGACAACATGGCCGCTGAGACCCATAACGACCGTTTCCATGTCTTTATAAGTAAACTCGTACGTCTCGATGCCCAGTTTCGGGTAACGGACTTTTTTGACTTTATTTTCCGAAAGAATAGCAGCAATACGTTTTGCAGCGGTTTCTTTTTCCGTGATGATCAGATACATTTAAAGCTCCGGGAAATAATAAAATTGATAAGCCGCAGAAATCACCGATTTCATTGATTCGGCTGACGGTCCCTGAAAATTCAAATAAAGCGAATTATTCGGACAAATTTAATTTTTGAATGTTGTAATGGAAAACTTTGTTATTTATATTTTTTTGAAACGCCCCTATATAAACGGAACAGACCGGAAAAACAAAAAAACGACAACAGGCAGGGAAATAAGAATATAAAAAAGAAAAAGCGAACAGAAAAAATGAAAAAACGGGAAATAATGAAAAATCAAAAAGAATGAAAAATCAAAAAGAATGAAAAATCGAAAACAGTGAAAAATCGAAGACAATGAAAAATCGAAAATAATGAAAAATCTGAAAATAATGAAAAAAAGGAAACAATGAAAAAAGAAAACGATGAAAAATCTGAAAATAATGAAAAAAAAGGATAATAAAAAAATTGAAAATAATGAAAAATAATAGAAAACAATGCAAAAAAATAATGAAAATGAATGAAAAATGATTTTCGGCGCCGAAAATTAATTCGGCCGCCTGTTGAGATTTAAAATAAAAATTTGAAATAAATGAAATAAAAATTTGGAATAAAATAAAAGTTTTTAAAATCGGAAAATAAATGAAATTATCCGATATGCTTTTTGATCACTTCGACCAAATCGGCGCTTTTAACGGGTTTTCCGATAACTTCTTTGACGCCTGCTTTTAAGATGTCGTCGCCTTTTGTGGAAGAGAAAGAGGTTAAAGCAACAATAACGGCGTCTGAGTCATATTTCAAAATTTTCTCTGTTGCCTGAATACCGTCTGTGTTCGGCATCACGATATCCATAATCACAATATCCGGATTGAATTTCTTGTAAAGCTCGACTGCTTTTTCGCCGTCTTTTGCCTGTTCGACAAGGTATCCGGAATTCTGAATAATCTGAACCAGGAGATCGCGGAGCAAATCTTCATCATCAACAACCATTACTTTTTTTTGCATAATTAAATCACTCTCATAAATTAACCAAACTAAAAGTCAGAATCATATAATACGGAAAGCCTGACCGCATTCTGCACTCATTTCCGAAATGAGTTTTTATATGATACATAACAGTAAAATAGATTATAAATTATTCGCTGAATTTTAAATTCATCAGATTGTATTTTAAATTCATCAAATTGTATTAAAAAACGTGCTCAAATATATAATAACTTCGTTAACGGTTAAGCAAACAGCTGTTAACAGCTGTTGTTTGAGGCATTTAAATCTGGTTTTTCAATTAAAAACAAAAATTTGTTTGAGGCATTTGAATCTGATTTTTCAATTAAAAACGAAAATTTGTTTACAGCATTTGAATTCTTAAGAAATTAAATGAAAAACGAACATCAACAACAGTGATAACAACAGTGAATTAGAATAGATCAAAAAAGGGAAGGCGGAAACAAACCAAAAAAAAGGGAAACACGAATTATGTGTTCCCCAAAGGTTCGCAATGTTGTTTTCACACTAATCTTTACTCTGCCGCTTATGGACTGATCGGGAATTGAACCCGAGGCCTCTACCATGCCAAGGTAGCGATCTTCCGCTGATCTACCAGCCCGAAACCGGATTGGCAGATAAAGATTTTAAAAATTAACATTGAATCAATAATAATATTAAATCAACATTAATGCCGCCGCCGCTTAAATTCAGTTAGAATTGCTATCGGCACTGCGGATTAACACAAGGAATAATTTCTATAAATAATTGTCGATTTGCATGAAGTGATTCTGACTGTCGAAAAAGAAAGGAAACGGGAGAAAGCAAAATCTTTAAATATCACAATAGATATTAGAGGGTTGTTGTCTCACGAGCATTCAACAAAAACCAAATTGGGCCCGTAGCTTAGCCTGGTGGAGCGTACGGCTGATAACCGTAAGGTCCTGCGTTCGAATCGCAGCGGGCCCATTTTTCATTTTAATAGCATTAAAATTCTTTAAGTCTTTTTTCTGTAATTTTTACGATTAAATTATTCTTTCTTTTGTTTTCAGTCATTCTTTTATTTGTTTTCGGCCATCTTTCTTTTGTTTTCGATCATCCTTTCTTTTATTTACAGTTATTCGAGCTCCGGCATCTGATTATTCATTTTTTATTTTGGGGTTTCATTTCATAATTTTATTTCATTTTGATTCCTTAATTTTCATAATTTTAGCCGTTGATTCCTTATTTTTGATTTCATTTTGATTTCGTTTAGAATTTCGTGGAATATTTTTAAAAAATTATTCAAACTTAAAAATTTTCGGATTTATAATGAATAAATACTTTTTAAATTAATAGTTAAAATTCCTAAATAAAAAAATATTTAAATAAATAAAACAAATAACTAAATTGACTGTTTTGACCGTTTAACATTCAACTTGAATTCTGAAATTTTTCGAAAGGTATTTCATAATTCCGGGAAACTTTAGAGTTATAAACTTTGAAATATATTTTAGACTAATATCAATTAATTTAAAATATAATTAATTAGTTTATGCATGCTTGAAATATATAAAAAATACAGGGAATGAATAAATTTAAGTGCAGTATAATTTTAAAAACAGACTGCACCGAATGATTTCATGTATTTCCGCAAACATATTTCCCACTGTTGGAATTAGATTATTGAGTAGAGATAATAAACAGATATAAATAAGAGACATAAGTAATATAATGCGATAATTATAAATATGAATGGAATTGTTTATGGATATTAATATTTAATATTAAAATTAATATTAAAAATCCGATAATCATTTTCAAATAATTATCCATCAAAAACGTTAAAAACGACTAAAAAACGAAATGAGCAAAAATGAGGAACTACAATGAGTGAACAATATACTGGCAAAGATTCTGAGATGGTTGAGCTGCTGAGAAAATTAGATATCAGCCGCCCGGTTGCAAAAACATTAGCATGTTTATCTGACGGAAGAGAATTGACATCCCATTCAATTGAAATGTCATCCGGCCTCAGACAGCCCGAAGTCAGCATCGCAATGCGCTATCTCAAAAATAACAACTGGATTGAAGTCAGAGAAGAAAAAAGAGACAACGGTAAAGGAAGACCTGTAAAATATTACAAGCTGACCGTTCCGATGGACAAAATCATTGAAAAGATCGAGGAAAACATCCTTGAAGAAAGAAAAATGATTTTAAGAAACATCGAAGAATTAAAGAAAATTTCTTAATTCTTTCTTTATCTTATTTTTGATTTTAATGCAAACGAACACAACACTTCAGACCTGAACAATTTTTTGAATAAACTTAAACAAGTTATTCAAAAAATAATGGTTCAGGCCGTTTATTAATTGCAATAAGCGCTGATTTAATCAATTCTAATTTTTTTAACAACAATATAAACAGCGTCAGCTCTTTAATTTTAAAAATGGAAAAAATTGAAGAATCAGATTTTAAAAATTAAATTTAAATTTTGAAAATTAAACTTTTGAGAATCAGATTTTGAAAAACGGATTTGAGAACCAGACTTTGAGAATCCGAGTCCAATAAATTTAATTCAATCCGAATCCGTTAAAAATTGAAATATTGAAATCGATTTGTTGAAATCGATTTGTTGAACTCAATTTATTGAAATCAATTTGTCAAGGATTGAATCGGTGCGGGAATTCTGCCGCCGCGTTTTATGAATTCTTCCGAACTGAAATCGGACACATTCATAACGGGCGCCGCGCCCAAAAGGCCGCCGAATTCAACGGAATCGCCGACTTTTTTGCCGACGGCCGGAATCAGGCGAACGGCTGTTGTTTTCTTGTTAATGACGCCGATTGCCATTTCATCGGCAATAATCGCTGAGATCGTTGACGCGGAGGTGTCGCCGGGAACGGCAATCATATCCAGGCCGACAGAACAGACGCAGGTCATCGCTTCCAATTTTTCAAGCGATAAAGCGCCGTCCTCAACCGCGCGGATCATGCCCGCATCTTCGCTGACCGGAATAAAAGCCCCGCTGAGGCCGCCGACAGATGAGGAAGCCATTGCACCGCCTTTTTTAACGGCGTCGTTCAAAAGCGCCAAAGCAGCAGTCGTTCCGTGCGTTCCGCAGCGTTCCAGACCCATTGCTTCCAAGATTTCCGCAACACTGTCACCGACGGCCGGCGTGGGCGCTAAAGAAATGTCAACAACGCCGAACTCGACATTCAGTCTTTGAGAAACCTCACGCGCCGCCATTTCCCCCATCCGGGTGATTTTAAAGGCGGTTTTCTTGATTTCTTCAGAAATTTCCCCGAAAGACGGATTTTTAAGTTTTCGAAGCGCCGAATTCACAACGCCCGGACCGCTGACGCCTGCGTTGATCACGCATTCCGCTTCACCGACACCGTGAAAAGCGCCGGCCATAAACGGATTGTCATCGGGCGCGTTGGCAAAGACGACCAGCTTGGCGCAGCCGATGCTGTCCGCATCCGCCGTCAGCTTTGCCGCTTCTTTGATTACGTTTCCCATCAGCGCAACGGCGTCCATGTTGATGCCGGCCTTCGAACTTGCCACATTCACGGAAGAACAGACGCGTTCGGTTTCTGCAAGCGCTCTCGGGATGGATTCAATCAAGCGCCGGTCACCGTTTGTCATGCCTTTTTGAACCAAAGCACTGAAACCGCCGATAAAATTGACGCCGACTTCTTTGGCCGCTTTATCCAGCGTTTTCGCAACAGACACAAAATCCGGACTCGTGCAGGCTTCGGCCGCGATTGCAACCGGCGTTACAGAGATGCGTTTGTTGATAATCGGAATGCCGTAAAGATCTTCCACCGCTTCGGCCGTGCCGACCAAATTTTCGGCTTTTCCGATGATTTTTTCATAAATATTTTGATTAAAAACATCAATATCGGGATTAGAACAGTCTCTTAAACTGATTCCCATCGTCACGGTGCGGATATCCAAATTTTCCATCCGGACCATTTCAATGGTTTCCAAAATTTCTTCAGACGTCAAATACATGAATTTATTCTCCTGAAACTTTCGAAACAGTAATCAAATGCGGTGCATGTATCTGAAAACATCTTCGTGCTGGACACGGATTTCGACTTTGAGCTCTTGTCCGACTTCGGTCATTTTTTCCTGAAAATCTTTTAAAACAAAGTTTTCGCTTTTGACTTCGCCGATCATGAGCATCGTAAAAATGTCTTCCATAAGCGTTTGACGGATGTCGATAATGTTGACGCCGAAATCGGACATGACGCGTGTGACACCGGCGACAATGCCGACCGTGTCAACACCGATGACTGTAATAACAAAACGATCTGTTTTCATGTTATTGTTCCTTAATTTATATTTATATAAAATTTATTTCTTGTTTTAATTTATCAATAGAAGAAATGCATTTTTTGAGTCTTTGGTTGTAATTTCCCGAAATAATGACAAATTTGCTTTTATCATAGTTTATATCCGTTTCATACTATTTTTGCAATTGCATATCCAATTGCATTCGTGTATCATCGCAATCATTAAATCTGTATCCGTCCGCAATCCATTCAACATCAGGTTCAAAATATAAAATTAAATCATAATCGGACAAATGGCGAAAATGAATTAATTCTTGTTTTATTTCGCCGGTATACATTTTACTGTAAAATTCCGTAACAATGGAATCTGTATCAATAAACAATAATTTATTTGCCGTCTCAATTCCCTTTTTTTCTGCAAGAATCTGTTCCATCCCGATACTTATGAAATCTGACGGTTCAAATGCGGCGTCATTTCCGCCCAAATATCTCCGGGAATAGTATCTGCCTTCTTCTTGAACATAACTTGTATTGTACAATAGAGATAACATTTTTGTCATCGTAGATTTACCGCAGCTTTCAGTTCCCGTTAATAAGATACGTTTTACAAAATGTTCTCTTGCAGACGGAATAATAAAATCCCAGCTATTATAAGGATTATTGCGAATTTCAGTTGCACGGATAGGATATTCTTTTCTTTCTGTATCATACAATTCATATTTAACATCAGGGAAATATTTTGTATATCCTTCCGATGCGTATTGCGGCTCGCCTCCAAAAATAACATCAAATGTTTCCGGAATAACATCGTTTAATAAATAACTCCATTCTTCCCAGCCATCAGGATATTCCGGAACGTGGCTTTCATCAAGTCCGATTACAGAAATATGTTGAAGTTCATCCAATTCTTTGCTCAGCCATTTAATTTTTTGCTGAAGCGTCGGCACAGCAAACCCCGTATTTTCATACATTGCAGACTCAAGTTTTTCATGATGAGAAACAACAACATATAATTTTTTACATAATGTTCCTGCATTCAAAATTGCATTTATGTGACCGATATGCGGCGGTGAAAACTTCCCCACAAACAATCCGACGTCATACATTTAATTTTGCTCCTTTGTTCCAGTTATAATATCCGTATGCCGCATTAATCAGGTATGCTGTCCACATTAAAACCATAATCGGATTTCCGGCAAGTGTCCACATGATAATAGAAATAATATTAACAATAATCCATAATAACCATTGTTCTTTATAGCGGAGTGCCAGTAAGATTTGTGCAACAACAGAAACAACGGTTGTTATGCTGTCAAGCCCGGTATATGTGCTTCCTAACATTATTAAAAGTTGCTGAAATAGCACAATACAAATGATTGTTATTATGAATAATCCGATTTGTTTTGAGCGTGTTAATTCTTTCATCCGAACACGTTTATCATTTGTTGAGTTTCGTGTCCATAAATAAATGCCGATAAATTGCATCGGGAGGTAATACAATAAATTGAGTATTACTTCGCCATATAATAAAGAACAAAAAGCGACATAAGCGTATGCAATGCAGTTAATTAAACCAAATGCGTAATTCCATATACTGCCTTTTGCAACCAAAACGACACAAAAAATGCCTGTAATGAATGCAATAGTAGATATTAAATCGCTTTCCCAAACAACACTTAAAATAATTCCAATTATGAAAAATACAATGAGCCAGGTTATTTCAAAAACAGACCAATTTCTAAAAATATAATTCAATTTGAATTTTGCCATTTAATCACCCATTATATACAGAAAAAATAAAACCGCAACTTTCAACAAAAAATTTCACAATTACGAATGAAAGGAAGAGTTGGAGATTCATTCCATGAATTTTCAGCTAAATATAAATAATATTTTTGTATCTGCCGTTCATTTCCGACAAGTTATGTTTCCTACATGTGTTTGCTGCATATTATTCCATTATATGTCATCTCATTTATCACATCTGCTCGCTGTGTTGAGCGGATGTGATGAAAATAAGATGATGCAAATGGAAAGCCCAACCTGCACTCCGAACAGCCGACATTACACGCTGCCCGCACTCCGAACAGCCGACATTACATGCTGCCCGCATTCCGAACAGCCGACATTACATGCTGCCCGCACTCCGAACAGCCAACATTATACGCTGCCCGCACTCCGAACAACCACATTATACACTGCCCGCATTCCGAACAGCCGACATTACATGCTGCCCGCACTCCAAACAACCAGCATTATACGCTGCCTGCACTCCGAACAGCCGACATTACATGCTGCCCGCATTCCGAACAGCCGACATTACATGCTGCCCGCACTCCGAACAGCCGACATTACACGCTGCCCGCACTCCGAACAGCCGACATTACACGCTGCCCGCACTCCGAACAGCCGACATTACACGCTGCCCGCACTCCGAACAGCCGACATTACATGCTGCCCACGCCCTGAACAGCCGACATCACACGCCGCAGAATAATATGAAACAGTAAACACAAAAAAACAATTTTTATGTTTCAGCCGCGGATTTTTGCCCGAAGTTCTTTCGCTTCTTTTGCCAACCCGTCTTTTTTCATCGTTTTCGCAATCAGCTCAACCGCTTCCAAATTACGAACCGCGTCTTCCAAATATGAAAAAACATCGCCGACATAAGCCGTGATGCCGTATTCGCTTTCCAGTTCGCGGATAATTGCAATCGGCTCCAATCCTTTCATGCGGAGCAGTAAAATCTTTTCGGAAAATTTCCGCTCGGCACAGCCGCAGTACGGAGATTCTTTGCAGGAACAGACAAACATGTCGCCGGCGAAATTGAGCAGCATTTTCTGGTATTTGGGGCTGACCTCTTTTAAAACGGCGCCGTCAAAAATGATGTCCAAGAACGCGCCCTGGAAAACACGCGACGGCAGGTTCATTCGCAGATCTTTTGAAATCTGTTCGGCATATTTGAACGTCGCGCCCGTGAAAAATTCCAGATTCGTAATGATGCGAAGCGCCGAAATATTCGCTTTGATCGAATCCACAATCATGAATGTTTTTGAAACCGAAAGGAAATGTGCCGACGCGATTTGTCCGAGTTCCGTCTGCGTGACCGTCTGCCCTTTCAGTTCGATAAATTTGTATTTCTGAAGTTTGAGAAGCATGATGTTTTCATTAATCGAACCGAACATCGTTGACAGAATTTTCAGCAAATCTGATTTGGAAGATGTGACCGAAACTGATGCCAGCAGCTCTTCCAATTGATTTTCTTCATTATAATCAAAATCATCTTCCGAAAGCGTTCCTTTCAAAAGACCGACCGCGACGTCTTCTTCCGTCTCTTTTGATCCCGACGAATATGTTTTCCCGGGAACCGCCATTAAAACGACAATACCGCGGTCATGGAAGTCCGGACGCCCGGCGCGGCCGCTCATCTGCAAAAAGTCTTGGACCGTCAGCCAGTCAATGCCCATCGCAAGCGATTCAAAAATAACCTGCGACGCGGGAAAATCAACGCCCGCCGCAAGCGCGGCCGTCGTCACGACAACCGGAATCTCGCCTTTGCCGAACTTTGTTTCCACAATTTTTCGCTCGCGCTGATTCAGACCCGCGTGATAATAAGCCGACGGCATCGGAAGCGCGTTTGAAATGCTTTGGCAGTTCGCACGCGAATTGGTAAAAATAATCGTTTGTCCGCGATGTCCTTTGGATGATTTCATATTCCATTCATCTTGGACCAGCTGCGTCATCAGCCGGTTCTTTTCATGCTCCTGAACGAAAAGCAGATGCCTGTCAATCGGAACCGGCCGATGCTCGTAAACGACAAGATTCGCCCCGAGCTTCTCGGCAAAATAATTCGGATTGCCGACCGTTGCCGACAAATAAATGAACTGCGCGTCCGGGACCGTGTAGCGCAGCCGCGCAATCAGGCCGTCCAGCCGGTGTCCGCGTTCGGCATCGGTGAGCATGTGCACTTCGTCAATCACAACCGTTCCGACCTGTCCGAGCGCGTCCGCGTTTCCGAGGCGCAGCAGATGGTCGATGCCTTCGTAAGTGCCGACAATGATGTCCGAGTCCAGCGTTTTTTTCATAAACGTCGTCTCTTTCGTTTTAATCATCTCGGCGCCGATTCGAATGGATGTTTTGAGGCCGATTTCGTTGTAGCGTGTTGTGAATTGATCGTATTTCTGGTTGGCAAGCGCAACCAGCGGCACGAGGTAAAGCATTTTTCCTTTTTTGGAAAGCACGTTCTCAACGCCCGCGATTTCGCCGATTAATGTTTTGCCGGTCGCGGTGGCGGAGACAATCATTAAATTTTTGTGTTCCAGAAGTCCGGATTCGACGGCCAGCGATTGAACCGGCATGAGATCTTTTGATTTTTTGAGAAGAAGATCTTTCAGCCGTTTATGAATCGGAAGCGCCTTAATCGGCATTCGCTTCTCGTCTTTCGATGAAACGACCGTATCGTATTTTGTCGTCGACGCGTCCAGCCGGTCGGCGTTGAGCATGGAAAGCGTTTTGTCAAAATCGCGCGTTCGGTCCAAAACGCGGTCAAAAAAATCCATTGTGGAATCGCCCATATGCTGTTTGGAATTTCTGAGCGCTTTTTTCAGCTCGTCTTTCGCGCAGTCGGGGCAAATAAGTTCTTTTCCGTATTTGACGGATGATTTGTTCAAAAAATTAAAACGTTTTTGAAGCAGACAATGGCGGCAGATGTCGACCGTGTCAAATTTGAGCTGATATGCGCCGAGCATGTCCTCAAGCTCCTGCCGGTTTTTCGGTGACGTTTCTCTTGAAACCATGACACGATTTGCTTTTTTCAAGGTTTCGATAAAATCCTTTGTCGGGACATATTCTTCATCGGCGAGCGTTTTTCCGTTTCTCTTCAAAACCCGGATTTTGTGCGGACGAAAGCCGGCTGTGTTTTGTTTCAGCTCCAGCTCTCCGACCCACAAGGGCTCCCGTTTTTTGTCAGCGATGACCATGACCGTGAAAGTTTTTCCCTTCCCGGCAAAAAGGATCCATAACATTTGATATCTCAAAAGAAAAAGGGGTTTAAATATTTATCATATGCCAAAAACGGAATGGGTTTTGTTGAATTTTTAAAAAACGGGGATGGAATTTATGTATGTTTTTGAAAAACGGAGCAGCTCGCGCGCGGCGAGCGCTGCTGCGCTGCCGAGCGGCCGCAGCAGGCAGCAGGAAGCAGGCCGGCAAGTCTGCAACTGTATTAATTACAACTGCAGACAGCAGCAAACGGATAACAGTAAGGTAATCTGTGCCCACGCTCGCGGAAGCGAGCGGCTGCTAAAAAAAGATGCAGATGCAAACGGCAAAACACCAGCGGTGCAAATGATATGAAAACAGCAGCAAACGGAATAATTGCTGTTAAAAAAACAGATGAAATTAAAAGATGAAAATGAAAGGATGAAAATGAAAAGGAAGGAATCAAACCTTCCCCGCTTTTAAAATTTCACACACATTTTCCACTTCTTCTCTGAATTCGGCATCCGAAAAGCCCATCAGATTGGCAAGATACATGGAACCGCCGGCGCCGGCACCTTCTTTAATCGTTCCTGTATCGTATCTTTGAATGCCGGGAAGTCTGGATTTCCCGAAACCGGGATCGGAAATGTAAGCTTTAAAGCCGAGTTCTTTGGAAAGGTCGCCGAAGTTGGCGGTTTCATCTTCCATCACGTATCGGGTGGTCGCCAAATCGACATTTGAAAGATTGACGCCCATGTGTTTTGCAACGGCGTAAACGGCGGCCATTTGCGTTCCGCCGGCCATGATGATGTTCATCTCGGGGTCGTACTCTTTAAATCCGGCAATCAGGCCCGCGACGGCCGGCATCATGGGGTCGCCGAGGAGTTCGACGGCTCTGAGCGGATCGTCTCTGAGGCTTCCGACAATGATGTTGTTCTTTTTCATCGCGTCGCTGACGACTTGACATTTCAGCTCGACGGGATTGATGTCGGCGCTGCTGCTCACGCGGGCGTTGTAGCCGAGAGCGATTAAAACGCCCATCGCAGTCGTTGTGCCGCCGGGCGTGCTTTCGCCGATGATCGGATGATCAGTGGTCGGCGCGAGTTCGCGGCCGATTTTCCGGGCGTTTTCAAAAATCATTTTCGGGTCGTGAACGGCAATGCCTGTTGTGATGTCTTCGCCGACAGCGGCATCTGTCTGGTACATCGGAATGGAATCGTCGGGCAGAATCATGAGGCCGGCGTTAACGAAAACGAAAGGAACTTTGGTTAAATTGAGCGCCGAACGCGTGATGACGGCAGGCGTCGGCGTGTCCAAGGGCGGCGTCATGGGCATGACGGGAACGCTGATGATGTTTCCCGTTTGCATTAATTCGCTGTCGCCGGCGGGCGTGTAAACGGTCAGTTCCGCCGTTTTTCCGGCAGCTGAGAGGCCGGGAATCTGAGAGGTTTTCGTATTCGATAAAACACAAATGTAAAGCGGCTTTTCAGCATTAAATTCAGGTTTCGGTGTCGTCCAGCTCATTTCATATACCCCGTTTGCAAAATGATTTTAAAATTTAAAAAACACAAAAATAAATACAAAAATAAACACAAATTAACAAGTGAGGTGTAATAATGAGATTTTTGAATATTAACTCTCCGTTAAATAAAATTGAAATGAGGGAAAGTGAAATTGATTATTTATTCTGAAAATCATCCGTCTTTTTGGATGTCTCTGCTGATTTTTGAGATTTCTGAGATTTTTGAAATTTTTGAGATTCAAAAGTTTTTTGAAATTTCTGAGATTTCTGAAGTTTTTTGAAATTTCTGAGATTTCTGAAGTTTTTTGAGATTTCTGAGATTCTAAAGTTTTTTGAGATTTTTGAAGTTTTTTGAGTTTTTAAGAATTTTTGAATGAGAACAAAAAATATCTATTGGCTTTTCATAGCATATTATATGAAAAAATTAAAATTTTTAAAATTTCTTTTTATTTCATTTGTTCTTTTGATTCTTTTTGTTTTCATTTGCGGCTGCATGAATGAACCGAATGAAAATACAAATACGGATTCTGAAATAAATACGGATCCTTATACAAATGTCAGCGCCGGTATGACTTGTGACGAAAACAATTTCAGATTTAATTTAGGTTACATGATTTACGAGAATTACGAAATCGATCAGAATAATGTCACTTATACAATATCGGATGACAGCATTCAAGTAAACCTCCCGGCGATTCAAAAAGAAATTTCGGATGATGTTCCCGAACGTAAATATGGATTCGTCACTGTTGAAGTCGGCGATAGAAGTGTGTTTAAAGACAGGCAAATGTACAACATCACACTCAAAAACGGAACGGTTGTCGGCACATTTGCTTTTGAGGATGAAAAATTGTACACATTCACGCCGGCTTATATCCAAGGCATAAAAATCAAGTCCGAGAAAAAACAGATTAAAGCGTATGCTCAAGCGGGAACAGGCGTTGAAATGGTGTACACCATAGACACTGCCAATGCCACGACTTCAAAATCGTTTGATGAAAACAACACGTATACAATTTCAGTTCCCGAAAGAAAATTAGATTATAAAGAGCCGATACCGCTTCCAATGTTGATTTCAGTTCATGAATTTGACATTGCGAATTCAAGCAAACTGAAAAACGGAAAATACACTGTCAAAATTAATGATATGGAAGCATCATTTATTATCATCGCCGGCACTGTTGTTTGGATTAGCAACGCCGGAGAATATTGGGCCGTAAATTTAAAAAATTTAAAGTGAATGAAGTAAAATGGATTTGGAGGTCAGTCTCCATTTTTCGATCCATTTTCGGAAAAACCCGAAACATCGTTTTTCTTCAATTTTCAAAAACCCGAACTCCCTTTTTTGCTTGAGCTATTTTTAGAATGTTTTTTTGTTTTTCCGGTTTTATCGGGAGTTCGGGTTTGCCGAAAATTCAAAAAACCGATGTTTCGGTTTGAAACAAATACAGCAAACCCCACTCCAAATTACGAATTTCGGGCGACGCGAAGCGGCGAACGAAATCGGAATTTGGAGAGGTTTTCAAAAAAAAGAAAATTTAAAGAAAATACGTGTTATAAAAAATTTAATGATGATGCTGCATTGTGTTTCGTTGAAGTCATGGGACGAATCTCCAACTCCTCCTAACGCTTGCTACGCTCACGAAACTCGTCGTTGGAGGTGGTTGTTTCGGGTTCTCAATTCACTTCAAAACAAAATAAACATCGTCTTTCTTCAATTTTCAAAAATCTGAACTCCCTTTTTTGCTTGAGCTGCTTTTTGTTTTCTGTTTTTCGGGTTTTATCGGGAGTTCGGATTTGTCTGATTTTTCAAAACCGATGTTTGGGTTTTGCTCAAATAAACAAAAATAAAAAACGAAAAAAGAATCTGAAAGTAAAAATAAAAAAATAGAAAAACAGAAAAAATGAAAAGTGAAAAATAAAAAATGAAAAGTGAAAAGTGAAAAGTGAAAAAAGAAAAGAAATGAAAAGAAATAAAAAGAAATGAAAAATGAGACCTGAGATTTATTTCAATCTCAAAAGTCTCATCGAATTTAAAACGGCGAGCAGCGTGACGCCGACATCGGCGAAAACGGCTTCCCACATGGAAGCAATGCCCATAACGCCGAGCGCCATGAAAATGACTTTGACGCCGAGCGCGAAAATGATGTTTTGGTAAACGATCGATTTTGTTTTTTTGGCAACGTCAAACGCGTCGGCCAGCTGAATCGGATCACCGGTCATGAGAACCACATCGGCGGCTTCAACCGCGGCATCGGAACCGACACCGCCGACGGCAATGCCGATATCGGCGCGCGTCAGAACGGGGGCGTCGTTGATGCCGTCGCCGACGAAAGCAACTTTTGACTTGGGATTCACAGATTTGGTTTCGGCTTCTATTTTTTCAAGCGCCTCGACTTTCTGATGCGGCAGCTGCTCCGTGTAAACATCGTCCAATCCGAGATCAGCGGCAAAGGCGCGGCCGACTTTGTCGGTATCGCCGGTGACCATCACCGTCTTTTCAATACCGGACTTTTTCAGGCGCGCCAACGCCTCCTTGCTGTCGGGCTTCACTTTATCGGAAATGGCAATCCGCCCTTCAAAAACGCCGTCAACGGCAACATAAATGTGCGTTTCAACCGCCGATCCCGTGTCCGGCAGATCAGGAACGGAAATGTTTTCCAAGTCCATCAGTTTCAAGTTGCCGATGACAACAGTTTTGCCGCCGCAAACGGCTTTAATGCCGAAACCGGGATATTCTGTATGTTCGGTCACAGCGGATGCAGCAGTCACAGCAGACGCAGCAGTCACGGCAGATGCAGCAATCGCGGCGGATGCAGCAGTCACGGCGGACGCAGCAGACGCGGCGGAAACGGATTCGGATTTGTTTCCGGTGAATTTATCTTCAGCCGCTTTAACAATCGAATGGGCAATCGGGTGATTGGAATAAGATTCGGCGGCGGCGCTGAGTGCCAGCAGGTCATTGTCCGAAAGCGCGGATTCCCGGGGACGGTCGATTCGAACAACATCGAAAACGCCAACCGACAAGGTTCCGGTTTTATCAAAAACAACGGTTTTGACTTGCGTCAACCCTTCCAAATAGTTGCTGCCTTTGACAAGAATGCCTTTCTTGGAAGCGGCGCCGATGCCGCCGAAATAGCTGAGCGGAACGGAAATCACCAGCGCGCAGGGACAAGAGATGACCAGGAAAACCAGGCCGCGGTAAATCCAGTCTTCAAAGGCGGCGCCCGGCAAAACCAGCGGCGGAACGACGGCAATTAAAACGGCCGCCAGCGTCACCAATGGCGTGTAGTATCTGGAAAAGCGGGTGATGAATTTCTCTGTCGGCGCTTTTTTGGAAGCGGCGTTTTCAACCAGATCCAGGATTTTGGAGACCGTGGACTCTTCAAACAGCTGATCAACGCGGATTGTCAAGGTTCCGCTTTTGTTGATGCTTCCGGAAAGCACGGCGTCGCCTTCGCGAACGGTCCGGGGAACGGACTCCCCCGTCAGCGCGGAGGTGTCAAGCAGAGAAGCACCGGACAAAATCGTTCCGTCCAGCGGTATTTTTTCGCCGGGCTTGACGAGAATGGAATCGCCGATTTCAACATCGTACGGGGAAACGGTTTCGTATCCGCCGCTACCGCCGTCATCGGAACTGATGATTTTGTGCGCGTAATCGGGCCGGATGTCCATCATATCGTAAATGGATTTGCGGGAACGGTTGACGGCCATTTCCTGGAAAAGCTCGCCGATTTGATAGAAGAGCATCACGGCAACGGCTTCCGTGTATTCGCCGAGCGCGAAAGCGCCGAGTGTCGCAATCGTCATCAGGAAGTTTTCATCGAAAAACTCGCGGCGGAAAATGCCGCGGACGGCTTTGTAAACAACGTCGCCGCCGATGATGAGATAGGCGATGATGAAAACGATGTATTCGGCGGGCGTTCCGTGAAGAATTCCGATGTCGGAAAGACCCGGAAGCGCTGTTTCGTGGGAAATGTGAATCAGGATGCCGAGCAAATAGACAAGTGCGCCGATTAAGATCCGGGCGGCCCGTTTTTTATCGACGTACTGAAACACGGAAAAACGTTTTTTATCGGAAACCGAAGAACCGGATTCGGCCGGGGCTGTATCTGAAACGGATTCGCAGCACGCATCATGGCATTCGGATTCAGAGGATTCAGCGAATGCGGCAGATTCGGCAGATGCGGCAGATTCAGAGGATGCGGCCGATCCGGTGGATTTGGCGGGTTCGGCGGGTTTGACGATTTTGAATTCGGTTTGTTTCTTTTTTTCCGTCACTTCGACATGCGATTCAATCGAATGAACGATTTTTTCAATCTCGGGCAAGATGTCGCCGGTGTAACCGTCTTTCAGGCGGACGGTCAGCGTTGCTGCTCCGAAACTGACAGCGGCTTCTTCGATGCCGTCTAATCTGCCGACGGCATCTTCGATTTTTGCGGCGCAGTTGGCACAGCCTAATCCTTTCAGGAAATATTCTTTCGGGGGATTCCGGCGTTTTGTTTTTTCGGAAACGACGACGTGAGGTTCGATTGAACGAACGATTTTTTCGATTTCCGGCAAAGGATCGCCGGCATCGTTTTTCAGTTCAATCGTGAGCGTTTCCGTGGCAAAATTAACCGAGGCTTCGAGAACGCCGGCCGATTTGCCGACGCGGTCTTCGATTTTTGCGGCGCAGTTGGCGCAGCCCAATCCTTTTAACAAGTATTCTTTTTTGACCATTTTATACACCCAAATAAACGGTGTGAAAAATTGTACTGATTTTTCATAACTTTAATAACATTTAATTAAAAAGTGTTACGAATTCTTAATCAAAAAAGAAAGTATATAAATATTACCGAATACAGTAACACAAACGCATATCAAAAATAACACTTGAGAGCTACAAAAAGAGTCAAAAAATAGCAAACCGATTCAAAAACGAAAAATTATCGGGAAAAAATGAAAAAAGTTGGGAAGAAATTGGGAAAAATTGGGAGAAATTATCTCCCGAGCTGGGCGTGCGCGCGCGCCAGGTGACCGGCGGCCTGGGCGGCAATGAGCGACACTTCGCCTGCCAAAACGGCGGCGGTGACAATTTCGGAAAGCGCCAGTGCATTTTCCCCGGGAACGGCACCCGCCCCGGCCACGCCGAGCAGTTTCAAGCATTCCTGCTGCGTTGCAATGGACGTTCCGCCGCCGACGGTTCCGACTTCAACGGCCGGCATCGTGACGGAGCAGATGAGATCGCCGTTGTCGGCCAAATCCATTTCTGTGACACAAAGACTGCCTTCAACAACGTGCGCGGGATCCTGGCCGCAGGCGAGGAAAACGGCGGCGACGATGTTTGCGGCGTGGGCATTAAAGCCGAGTGCGCCGGCTCTCATCGAACCGATGAAGTTTTTGCGGTAATTGACGTCAAACATAGATTCAGCCGTGCATTTGAGCGTTTCTTCGATAAATGAAGCGGACAGGCGGGCTTCGGCAACCACGGTTTTGCCGCGGCCGAGAATCGCGTTGATTGCGGTCGGCTTTTTGTCGGTGCACATGTTTCCGGAAAGTGAAACGCAAGCGACGCCTTTTTCGTCGGCGATAAGTTTTGTAATCGCTTCGGACGCGATTGTGATCATGTTCATGCCCATCGCGTCTTTTGTGTCAAAACCGAGGCGGACGTGAACGTTGTTGCCGCTGACAAATGCCTGAACATCCAGGAGTTCGCCGAACCGGGAGGTTGCGTCCGCCGCTTCTTTCATTTTGGCGAATGTCTCGGGAAGCATGACCCAGTCATAGAAGTCTTTGGTTTCGTCCAATGTGCTGAATTTAAAGACGGGCGCTCTTGTCATCATGTTTTTAAACACGCGGACGGTTGTGCCGCCGGATTTTGTGATGATGGAACAGCCGCGGTTAACGCTGGCCACCAGCGCGCCTTCGGTTGTCGCAAGCGGCAAGTAATAATCGCCTTTGGCATAATCACCGCTGATTTTAATGATTCCGGCAACGCCGAGCGGGATTTGAACGGCGCCGATAAAGTTTTCGATGTTCTTTTTGGCGACCGCTTCGGTGTCAAAGGAATAGGTTGAGATGTGGTCCAGTTCGACATTTTTTTGGTTTTCCAAAAAAGCGCGGCGCAGTTTGGCCGAGCCGTCTTTATCCAGGTGTTCTTCGATTTTGCGTAAATTGATTTCGCCTGAAATCATTTTGTCAAGAAGAGCTTTCTCATCCGCCGTTAATTTTTCTGCTGTGGACATGACTATCAATCTCCGAATGGTTTTAAAACAATTAATTCTATTTCGATCAGACTTTCGTTTTCGATTAATGAACAGAACAGATAATGAGTTTAAAATATAATCGGTATTCTTTTTTGCGGTCAACCGTTTTGTTAAATTTCAGCTGAAATTTATCCTGCAATTCGAAAAATAAAAAATAAAAACAAAAATTAAATAAAAATGAAAAGGATGTTTGACCGAATCAGTTATTGACAAATTTCATTCAAATTATCATTCAAATTATCATTGATAAATTACGATCAATTGACAAACCGACAAATTTTGTCGGTTATTGATCAAACACAATCAAATCAAATACGATCAAACACAATCATAATCAAATACGATCAAACACAATCATAATCAAATACGATCAAACACAATCATAATCAAATACGATCAAACACAATCATAATCAAACACGAATCAAACGTACATAATCAGCTGATTTTCTTCCGTGTATTCGATTAAGGTGTTGGTCAGCTCTTTTGTGGTGATGATTTCGGTTCCCGGAATCATTTCGTCCTGCGTCATGCCGATGATGGAAGCCGCCAATTCGCAGCATTTGATTTTGACGCCCAGATCCAGGCATTCCTGAATTTTATCGTCATAGTTTTGAGTGCCGACTTTGTTCTTTTTGGTCAGAATCGCCCCCATCGGGCCCCAAATCAGAATCGTGGCATCAATTCCGCGTTTTCTGTAGCAGCGCGCAAAACGCAAAGCATGCTGCGGCGCTGTGCTTTCATATACCATATCGTTGAGTAATATCAAAACTTTTGTAACTTTGGACATGACGGACCTCTCGTCAATGAATAATCATGAAAAACGTTCCAAACTTTATCGGACATATATTTATAGATAACCCAAGAAATGACATTTTTTGAATAAAAAAAGATGACAAATTTATCCTAAAAATGATAGATTATTGAAAAACAGATTTTAAAACAAATCAAAAATTAAAATTAAATTAAAAAATTTAAAAATTAAAAAAATAAAAACTGCCGGAAAAACCCGGCAGATTTTGTTTAATTTTCTGTGTCCCAACAATGTTTCTAATTGGCTTCATTTTTGATTAATTATCAGACATTCCTCCTTCTGAAACCGTAGAAGACAGCGCCGACGACCAAAACAACAATTGCAATTGCAATGATGCTTGACGTTGAGAAAGTCGGGTTTTGGATGAAATCACGAACCGAATTGACCGCATTTGAAACCGTCACTTCAAAACCGCGGACAGCATCTGTCGGTGTTCCCGTTTCCGTTCCGTCAATACCGACCCCCGGATTTTGGTTGCCTTCGTCCGGCTCTTCATTATTTTCTTCATTAGAGTCGTTGGTTTCGCCGCTTGCAGGTTCGCCGGCTTCAACCAATGTAGCGGTTCCGTAGCCTGCGCCGGAAGTGGAAGAAGATATTTTTTGTTCAACTTTTACCTCAGGTTTATCACGACCGGTTGCATCTTTGACAAGTTGCCAGAAGATTTCTTCTTCATCAGAAGACAATCCGAGAACAGAAACTGATCCTGCCATAAACTCATCAAATGCAGGATTTCCACAAGTGTGGTGACAGCATGCAATACCGGCATCCACTGCAGATTTGATATATTCACTCATCAAATTCTCTTTCATCGTTTCACGCAAAGCTTCCATCTCTTTTTGTTGTTCCTCAGTCAGCGCATCTGTATCAATACGCATATATTCACGGCGAATCGTTTCAAGCATTCTTGCAGTCATTGATTGATATGCATATGGGTTTTCTTCGAAATATGATTGCAGATCCAAATAACCAAATTCTTCCGTATTATAGGCGTTTTGAACATAAATATCGTAAACTTGCGCCCAAACTTCCATGCTGATAAGTTCTCCGTTTGAAATGGCACTCCATCCGAACATATTTTCAACAAATTCTGAAAACATTGTCGAACCGGAATAACCCGATTCCATCATACCTTTAATCCATTCCGGATTGAGATAACGGGACTGCATATCTTTCAACAAAGCTTCCTGCATCGTTGCAATCAGTTTGCCGGGATTTGCCGGATCGAAATTTTCAACATTGCTGGTATCGGCAATATACATCTCGGGAAGTTTCCATTCACTTTTGTCTTTGAGCGTTCCGTCTTTATTGTACATAGATGAAATCATATTCATTGCGCCGAAATATTGGAAAACGTCGTCGTTATCCAAATTATCGTACAAATTAGACGAGGAAGCAAAAACGGAAGCATCAACTCTGGCCAGTAAAAGCTTCAAAATATCTGAGTTCATTTTTTCGCCCCAGGTATCATCATTGTAAGCAAAACCCATCCTTTCTAAATACAATTCAGCTACCTTTTGTTCATCCCAGTCACTGCCGCTGGAAATCATATTGCCTGTGCCAATTTCATAATTTCCGAGCTGTTGCGCATATGTTCTGAACTTTGCAATGCGTTTGGCTTCTTCCGGGCTTAATCCTGCATCTTCAAGAAGGCCGGCGATTTCGTTCGTATTAATTGTAACATAATTAACAATTGTTCTTCCTTTTCCGTCAGATTGGTTACCAAGTTCGTAAACTTCATCAATTGTTCTTTGGATACTTCTTAATACATTTGAATACCCGTCCCTCATTCCTGCCGTATTATAAACAATGTCAACGCGTGGCCGTGGTCCTTCATAAACAACATTTCCATTTGCATCTTTCACTGTGATTTGCATACGCGGATCGGACGGATCCATAATAACCGCTTTATCAAACGGACTGCCTGAACCGTATTCATTGCCCCTCCATGTCGGATATGTACCCAGCAAATAATAGATACAAGCTTCTAATGAACCTTCATCGCGAATAAATTCGACACCAAATCTCATGAACGAAACTGTTGACGGGAATTCGCCATATTTCAAATAATAATCAGCTAAGATTTGTTCACCCATCACCTGTCCGACATCCCATGCCGCTCTCGTCGGAAATGTCGAGGGATCAATGCCGTAAAAATTGGCACCGGTCGGTAACGCATCCGGATTTTGAACAGGATCATTTCCGCTTGTCGGGGGGATATAACCTCCATTTAAAGCGTTTAAAAGAGCATACATTTCACGAGGACCACTGTTTTCTAAATCTGCCATAAATGACAAAATTTTGTCAGATGTTAAGAAATTAACAACCGGTTCATTTATCCAGCTTTGACTTTGATAATTATTAACACTGTATTGTTTGTTTAAAGCCGAATCAATGGATCTTTCAGCAGAAACGCCGTTTCTCATTCCTTCAAGAGTTAAATTCACAAATTCGCGTGTTTTTCCTTCTGCAACTTTACTGCCGTAAGCACCTGCTAATTCAGCATTCAGTCCGGATTGAACCCATTTATCATAAACAGTATTGTTTAATGTTTCAAGTTCTTCGGGAGAAGGATTATTAGATAATTTTGCCAATTCGGCTTCAGCATACATTATCGGACCTTTAATGAAATAAACAACTTCAGGGTCTGCTTCACCAAAATTAGCTTTCAAAGCGTCTTCAATTGCTTTTGCAGATCTGTCACTCTTAATAATATCTTCGACAAGTTTCAACACATCTTCATCACACTTGCCGTTATACCGAGTTCCGGTGGAATCTTCGATAGGCTGGAGAGGGATACCGGAAGAACCTTGTGCATCTGTGAAATAAGCTTTTTCGATTACTTTCTCAAATCCGTAATTGCCCCACATTGCTCGAATCATAGATGCAGAATGTGTCGCATTCGGCGATTGCCCGTAGACATGCATACCATATGGAATACTGCTTTCAAGAACAGTCTCAATATACGTATGAACGTGGTTGTCAACAAAAGCTGTAAATTCTTTATCGTTTAAATTCAAAAGGTAGGCTTTCAGTTCATCATTTGTGACTTTATTTTTATTGCTCGGATTTATTTTCAACCTGTACTCATCCAAATTCATAGCTTCATGCGAACCTGTGCTGAAAACTTTTTCAACGATTATTTTACGGTAAGATACAACAATAGCCCCATAGCTTTCATCATCTTTTGAAACTCCCAATGATGCTTGTTTCATATATCCTTGCCGAGCTGCATCAATCTCTAAAAGCTCACCATAAAGACCGCTGCGAATCATTGCAGGTGTCAGGTGTTCAATAATTAACGCGTTCCCTCTAAATTCTGCCGTCAATCCTTCACCGACATTTGCCATGATATATGGATAGATGTTAGGCAATCCCTGAATTAATGAAGGCGCCCAATCCTCATTGCGGTCAAGACCAATAGATGTTCCGGGAAGCCATTCATGAGTTCCATGCGTACCGAAATGAATTAAAGCATCCGGTTTAAATTCTTGATCATCCATACCGCGGTTAAGCCACAAATAAAAAGCAACATATTGATGTGTCGGCGGTAAATCGCCGTGATAATCAACACTGGTCACTCCTTTCTCACCTGCAAGCGCACGATCCGGCTGCGGCATCAACCATACATTTCCAACGCGGATTGCAGGAATGACAAAGTATTTTCCACCGATATCTCCGAAATGGCCTGTTTCATCAACCCACATCATACCCATTTCATCTTTACCGACTTCGAAATCCCATGGAGCACCCCAGACTTTCAAGATTTCACTTCTTAAATCTTCATCCGTAATATCCTCCCAGAACCATTCAGAATACAAATCAACCGGAATTAATTGGCATCCCCACCAATCATCATTATTTGTTGAAGGATCATTTTCAAAGTCGATTCGGGTTTGAACCATTTCATTCAATACACCGGGCGCATGAGAGCCGACATTAATACCTTGACTGTACATCAAATTGATCAAATTTTCTTCCGTCATTGTTTGGGAATCAGATTCACCGTATTTAAATGTGAAAGAGCCGCCTTTTTGCATAGTGGCTACAGGTAAATTGAAAAAATCGATTGTATAATCACTTTTATCCATTTCTCTCAATATACCGATATTACTTCCCCCGTCACCGGTAATACTACGAATAACATTCAAGTAGTTAGCACCGATGCCGTCTTTTCCCGGCGGATAATTGTAGTAAATGAATGCAATTTCTTTTGCTTCATTTGGAGTATGTCTGAGATTGCCCCATCCTTTGATAATTTCTGCAGTCCAATCAACCTGATGTTCAAAAATTGCCGAACCGCCACCTTTTCCGGTGTCGTTATAACCGAGAACAATGAATTCAAAAAGACCATCTCGGTTGGGTGAAAGAACAGAACGGCTGATGATAGAAGAATCGATATTTTTATTTTCATCCGAAATAGAAGTACCTTCAGAATACGGGAAAATGCCTTTAATAATAGGAATATTCATTGCTTCTAATTGGCGGATGCCTTCATCATGGTTGTAATAATTCAATCCGAAATTTTTAACAGATAAACCAACATCAATTGCAGGAGTAGAAGGATTGCCATTGAAACAATAATATTTTGGCAAATCATCATATGTTTCATAACCAGTAATGACATTGATACCGTTTTCTTCTAAACGAACAATTAATTCATCAACAGCGTTTCCTGCATCACGATCTTGTACATGAATCCAAATTCCAACCGTGCAATTCGCATCATTGTAGAAATGACCCGTACTGCTTCCTTTTGTTTCATACCATTCCAGATATGAATCCAAATCTGCGAAATAAACACGCTCTCCATCAAGTCCTCTGTTATAAAGGCCGATAGAAGGTGTTGCTTCCGGAGGAATTGTGTATTCCCAAATGCTTGTTAAATCAGTTCCGTGACGTTTGGAAATTTGGAAAAGCACTGTGGAAATAACTTCTAAACTTTTATCATCCGTACCGCCAAATCCTGATAAAGTGATATAACTATCAGAAACAGTATATTCAGGCAAATCTTCAGCGTTGCGGATACTCAGAATTTTCGTTCCGGATTCTTGCATTGATTTAAAATCGAATTCGTTGTTAAAAGTTGTCCAATCTTCATTTGTAAAAGAATCACAAACAATAATAAGCGGCTCACGCGTTCCGGCGTGTTGTTGAAGATAAGTTTTGACAGATTCAATATCTGTTTTCAGGAAAGCAGTCCATGAACCAATGCCGCCATAAATACTTTCATCCTGTCGGAGCACAGCATTTTGAAGACCTTCAACACCATCCGGTCCTTCATCGCCGATATAAAGCACTTCAAACTTTTGGCTTTCAAACAATTTAACAGTATTTTCTAATTCTTTTCGTTCTGTATTTGCACTGTCAATAACAAGATTCAGCAAAAATTTTTCGCCCCATTGTTGAGCGATGATATTTTGGGCATCGGTTTCTAATTTTGAAATTGCTGACACCTGATTATAATATTTGAAATCGGAAGATGCCGTATAAACTGCGGTAAAATAATCCGGTTCACTTCCGCCATTAACGCCAATAAGTGTTGTACCGGAGCCGACCGCTTTTTCCAATGCTACATCATAATTTGGATCAAAGGAAATCATATCAAAAATAACAATATCATATTGATCAAATTCAACGTTACTTAAATCAACAGAATCGTCTTTTTCATCAAAACCGTCCATATATGTATAATTAATATAACCGCTGTGATACATATTCTGTGCAGCTTTTTCAATAGCAGGCATTTGTTTCCAACCGAGATGCAAAATAGAAACGATTTCGGATTCTTTTACCATGCCATCCATAACACGTTTCAAATAAGCTGACGCTTGATCGACTTCATATTGTGTTGCCGCATCTGATTTTAAAAGAGCATCAGCTTTATCATAAGCGTCTTTAAAAGAATCCCATATTTCAGCATTATAATCGGATTCTTTGTACTCTTTTCCTTTATCACGCAAGTTTTCTAATGTTTTAAGGGAATCCGTTGAAGGAGAAATTCCTTGAACCGCTTTATTTAAATTGCCGTAAGAATTAAAAAGTGTGATATTGTTATCGTTTAATGTTTCTTTTTTGTTTAAAGTTGACTTTGCGTTTGTGATTTCAGTTTGAAGGATGTTCCAATTTCCCTCGGAAAATGAAGTTTGTTCCTTTGCTTCTGCTTCCTGAATTAATGTTTCCAATTCATCAAATGTTCCGAAATGGAAAGATTCGCCATACGGAATGTGGATACCATTAATTTTGAATGGTGATGTATATTGGTGACTTCTATTGTAATAAGGAGTTCCGGAGATTCTGCCATCTAACTCATTTGTAAAATTATTTGTAATTGTAATCCCGGGAACCGCAGTAAAATTTGCAACAGAATAAGCAGACCCGTTTGTCCAAGCACGGTTTGGAGTAACATTAATGTAAGTTTCAGCGCCGTTTTGTAACGGGTATTTATTTATGACCATTGAGTTGTTTAAAACAATCTTTGCATAATTGCTGCTGGAACCAACAAATTGCAATTGATCTGCATTTTGGATGTATAATGTTCCGCCGGGATGAGTAAATGTATTGATTTGAGAACCCGTATTAATAATATACTTATCAGGCAAATGAACAATAGCATTATTTGGAAAAACATATCCACCGATACGGTTAACTGAATAAGGTACAATGATTTCAGTGATGGCCGTATTATTAACTCCACTGGAACTACGTTCAAATAGACCGGCTTTTGTAGAATAAAATTCTGTCATCCTATCGGGAAATTTGATTGATGTTAATTTTGGGGCGTGGATATAATAAACAGTTTCCGCATGTGATAAATCTAATTCTTCAACCAATTGAGCACTTTTAACTGAAATTATTTTAACACTCTCAGGCACATCCAATGAAGTGAAATTGCCGAAGATATGTATTTCTTCAGTGCCATCTGGGATTGTTAGTTCAGTTATTGAACCACCGATAGCATATCCTTTTTTAAGAGTTTCAGGTAATATTAATGTCGTGATGTTCATATTTGAGTCATAAAATATATTGGGTAAATCAGTAATCCCTGTTTCTGAAAGATCCAAATGTTTTAACTGACTTGTTCCTGCTGTCATGTCTTTAATGAACATTAATTCTTGTGTATTTTCGATTTGAATGCCGGAAAGATTTAAACTTTCAATTTTTCGAAGTTCTGCGGATGTAATTTCGTCACTCATTGCTTCTCCGACAGCTGCAAAATAGCTGTCGCGAATGACCTTTTCAATTGCGGGACTATAAGGTAAAGGTTCCGTGGTCACATTTTTAAAACTATAATATGAAGATTGTGTGCCATCATCTGCCATCATTCCAACAAAATAAGTCGTTCCTGCTTTGAGACCTCGAATTTCGAGTTTGGGGGAAGAACCATAATAATAAGGACTACCGACATTTAAAACAACATCTTTGATATAATCCATTTCTTTAGCAGCTTCCAAATAATTACCAGAAAGTGGTAAAGTAATTGGCCAATTTGCAGAAGTGAGCCCGTCAGGTTGTGAAAATTGGTCACTGACAATATAATAGATAGTTGCCGTTGAATAGTCACCTTCTGCAGGAGGAACTGCACGCGAAATATTAAACACAACATCAAATCCTTCTGTTGTGATATTATCAATTTCAATAGTTTGTTGCGTCACATTTGCGACTGCCGGTGTAATTAGTAAAACTAATAAGAATAATGTGATAAATATGAAAGTTAATTTTTTTTGGTAAGTTTTTTGAAACATAACAAATACCCCAAACAATTCCAATAATTCCTAAAATCATATAAATAGTAAAACCAATCAAAATTTGATTAACATAAATTCATCAAATTTCATTTATTTCCAAAAAATAAAAAAGATGAATTTTAAAATTCATCTTCATAAAAATTTTAGTTATTCCAATCAATAACTAAGGTTTCATTCCAAATTTCTTCATGATCGGATTGTAACCATGTTGTCCAAAGATGCGAAGAAATTACATCTTCGAAATCTTCCGCCGCAGCAGTATTCCAAGAGTTTGCAGGACTGTCCCGATATTGGAAATAAGTTGGAGCCCAACTATCACCAGAAGGATAATCGGCAGAATTAACGGAAATCCAAAGTTTTCCTTCACCTTGTGCATAGCATGCTAATATTTTCTGCAGATTGACATTATATTCTTCATTCATCGTTTCAGAAAATAACATATCAAAAACAATAATGTTTGTTTCATCAAACATTTCACGAACTTTAGTTTCATTAGATTCTGAAACATTTAAACCAACATAATGTCTGGCAACACCATCGACGATATTCTCAAGGTACGATGTCTCTTCACTATTATTAAGACCGATAAAAGCAAAATTCACGGTTTTATTGTCTGAAATATAACTGTAGTTATAGAACCCTGTTGTTGCAGTCGTAAAATTTTCAAAGGCAGAATTAGCTGCAGCATAATCATTCCAACCGATATACATGACATTCACAGTATTCCCGAAAACAACTGCATCCGGCTCAGTGGGTGAATAATCATTCCAATCAATTGTTGTAGCTGCATTCCAAACATTTTCATGATCGGCTTGGTCCCAAGAAGGGTCTTTCCAAAGAATCGGTGAAATTACAGCTTCAAAAGATTCTGCAGCTGCTTCATTCCAAGAGTTAAGATAACTGTCTCTGTAATGGAAATAAGACGGGGCCCAACTATCACCGGAAGGATAATCTGCTGAATTCACAGAAATCCAAAGTTTACCGCAACCATTATCAAAATCATCAAGAATTACCTGAAGATTCTCATTGTATACAGTATTCATTGTTTCAGAAAAGAGCATGTCAAATGCGATAACATCCATTTCTTTAAACATTTCACGTACTTTGGTTTCATTGTCTGCAAGTGCATTTGTGCCGCCAAAATCAACATAATGTCTGGCAACACCGTCTACAATATTTTCAAGATATGAAGTTTCTTCACTATTGTTAAGCCCAATGAAAACAAAATTTACAGTTTTATTTGCAGATGTATTGTAAGTATAATTATAGAAAGCTGATGTTGTATTCGCTGTTGTAAAATTCTCAAACTCCGAATTTGCGGCAGAATAATCATTCCAACCAATGTACATGACATTAATTGTGTCACCAAATACAACATTGTACGGTGCAGTAGGGTCAGGTGCGACAGGGGTAACAGGTTCAGTAGGTGTGTAAGGAGTACCATTATTGCCATTACCATTGCCATGACCGTTGCCATGACCATTGCCGTGACCATTGCCGTGACCATTGCCATTATTTCCATGGCCGTTACCATTGTTGTTTCCGGGACCGTTGCCGTGACCGTTGTACGGGCCATTGCCGTTGCCGTGACCGTTCGCATTGCCGTTACCGGGGTCTGCGAAAGCCAGCGGGACTGCTGTTAAAATTAACATAACTGCCAGAGCAATTATAATTATTTTTGTAGATTTCATTTATATCCCTTAAAATTTTTTATATTGATTTAAGTTAAGTAAGGAAAACGTCTCATACCCCCCCGTTTTTTACAGAGGACTCCGCCGAAATCTTAATTGGAATTTCGGCAAAGTCGGAGGAACGATTGGGGAAGAAATGATTCGAGTTTTCCCGTCAAATGAACGGAAAAAAACCGATCCCGGAAATATTTGAAAAAAATACAATCAGAGAAAAAAAATTGTTCAAGGAAAAGGTATATATGATAAAAATTTCCTTTGTAAACATCTCTTTTACAATTGTAATACAATTTTCCAAATTTGCGCAATAAACCCGAATTCGATTATGTTGGAGCATGATCGAATCATTTCTTTTTTAGATTGGTTTTATTTGTTATTCGCTGCCCGATTCATTTGAAGAATCACATTTAAATGAAATGCAGGGGCAACACTATGCTTTTGAGTTTTCTTTAGATTTTCTTAATTTTTTTATTTATTTTGTTTATTTATTTACGAACTCAATCCGCGAACGGTTTCCCGTAAGCGAATTGAAGCCACTTTTCGATTTGACTCGAATGAAACCTGACTGTTTCAACGGTTGACAGATGATATCAGTTTGAGATTATCGGATTAAGGGTCGGATTAAGGGGGGTGGAAGTGATCACCGGGCGACAATCTTCGTTTTTATTGGAACATCGGATAAGTGACAGGCTGATTTTTGAAAAACACCGAACAAAACAATTCACAAACATTCGGTTCCTTTGTCCGTTCCGAAGTTAGGCAATTTTACTTGTTTCCGGACGGCATATGCCGGCCAAAAAAAGTCTCTTCAGAGGGACAAAGGAAACGAATGTATGAAATCGAGAGGTACGGAAAGTTTTCAAGATTTTTTAACGTGAAATTCAATTTGATCAATTGAAAAAAAAGAGGCAGACGACCGAGAGAATCTATTTATAGATTTTCGCCCAATTACCTTGTACCTCAATTTTTTTCTTTGCTGTGCTGCAGAGAGAGCATTGAAGGTTTTGATTTCGGCCGTCTTCGACGCGGCCGGAATCATTCGATTCTTTAAAATCGGAGTCGATCAATACTTTTTTTCTGTCTTTTTAATTTTGGAGATTTTTTTATGAAATTCGTTTTTTATTCTCAATATTTTAATATTTGATATTTTCATTTGAAATTTCAATCGGATCTTTCAATCGGATCTTTCAATCGGATTTTTCATCAATTTTTCAATCAATTTTTCAAATCCGATATTTTTATTCAATTTCAAATATTTAATGTTTTGAACGAGTGACAATACAAACTCTCACAAAAACAAATATGAGATAATGTATACGAAAAACAGTTTACTGCAGGATTTTCGTTTGCTGTGTGCGGATGGTAAGTATGTATGGCAGCCCGAATGAAGACTGCGCACAGAATGAGAAATTGCCCAACTCATTTTAATCTGCGGAATAAAATTTTCACACATTCAAACGATAATTTTCTGAAATAAACCATAGGCAAATCAACCAAATTTGTCCAAATATCTGAAAAGATTGCAAATTATATAAATGTTATCCTATAATCGAAAAAAGGGAAGTAGCGAAATGAAAAAAACAAAAAACACAGACAAAAAAGACAAAAACAAGAAATAAAAACAAAAATAAAAATAAAACAAGTTTCAAAAAAAGAAAAACAAAATGAACAACCTAAGAAAACAGATTTAAAACGGAAAACAAAAACAAAAATTCGGAAATTAAATTGAACAGAATTTTATTAAATTCTCTCAAACCTGTCAAATTTTTATTCAATTTTCATCAAAATGTATCGAACTTCATCAAAATGTGTCAATTCTCATCCAAAATAATCGAATTCCATCAAAATGTGTCAATTTCATCAAAATGTTTCAAATTCTCATCAATCCGTTTTTCCGTCTCAAACCTCTTTTTTCCCGCCGTCCCATTGAACAACAATAACGGAAACGCCGCCCTTTGAAAGCTCTTCCCGGCTCAAAGAATAAAGATCATCCAGTTCCGACACATCCCGGATTTGAGAAGCATCGTAAGAAAATACATTCAGCGAATTCAAATTGCCGGATTCCGGCTTCGACTCAGATTCCGGTTCCGACTCCGGCCCTCCGGATAAAACCGCCCGAATCAAATTTTCGGGATCATAAGCCGCCTGTCCCCCCGTCATGGCCGCCGCCGAATTCCGCATCACGTAAACCAGAACGGGAACATTCTTTTTGATCGCTTCAATCAAGCTGAGAAGGCCCGAATGGAAAAAGCCGAAATCGCCGATAACGGCGATTGCTTTTTCCGGCGCTGCCTGTCCTGTTTTTCCTGCTTGTCCCGCACGCCCCGCGCCGGTTCCGATGCCGATGCCCGCGCCGAGCGAGACGGCCGAGTCCAGCACCGAATACGGCGGCACAATGCCGTACATCGAACATCCGATATCGCCGCTGACAAAAACATTTGTTTCCCGTTTCAGCCGGCCGAGCATTTCATAGAAATAAGGGTAAAACAGATCCCCGCAAAAATCGGGCCCTTTTTCGGGCCGTTTGTAAATGTCAAGATTTGCTGAAACCGGAACGGACTTTAAGCCCGCATTTTCAACAGCCGATAAAATGTGTTCCGCCGTCGTGCTTCCGAAAGGCAGATGTCCCGACCGTTTGCCGATGACATTTCCGAAAACGCGGATTTGGTCTTCGATGAAAGGCTCCGATTCTTCGGCGACCAAAACCGTGTCATGCTTTTCCAAAAATTTGCGGATGAAGTCAATCGGAAGCGGCGAGACAACCCCGAGTTTAAGAACAGAAACATCAGAAACATCAGAAATATCAGAAACATCAGAAATATCAGAAACATCAGAAATATCAGAAATATCAGAAACATCAGAACCATTCGACGCCGCCAAAGAAATATTTTTTTCGCGGATCAGTTTTAAGACATCCGAAACGCGCGAATAACAGTATCCCGATGTGATAATGCCGAGCTTTCGTGAAACACCGTTTCCCGGCCCCGCGTTTTCGATGCGGCAAAAATCCTCAGCCGCCTGCCGTAAAGTGCCGTCGTTTGCAAAATGAGAACGCTGGTAGCGCCCTTTCATCCGGTACTGCCAAGCCGACGAATCGGCCCGAAGCGTTCCTTCCGAAAAGCCGGCCGATTTGTTTAAAAGATTTGAAACATCGGAAACATCAAAAATATCAGAAACATCAGTCTCGTCATTTAAAATCGCCGCCGTGACGCGGACAATGACCGGCGCCTTAATTTTTTCCGACAAAACAAACGCGTCCCCCAAATAATCATAAATTTCCCGCGGCGACGACGGGTCAAATACCGGAGAACGCGACAGGCTGCCGTAATACCGCGAGTCCTGCGAATTCTGCGAACCCGCAACTTCCGGATCGTCGCCGGTCAAAATAACCAGCCCCGCGCCGATTGTGTGAATCATCGACGTCATCAGCGGGTCGGCCAAAACGTTCATGCCGACGTGTTTGACGACAACCAAAGACCGTTTTCCTGAAAAAGAATAACCCAGGCCCCATTCAAAAGCGATTTTTTCATTAACAAACCATTCGGTTGCTGCCGAAAATTCAGGCGATTTCATAAAAACGTCAACAATATCCGTGATCGGAGATCCCGGAACGCCGAAGACGGCGCTCACATGATTGTCGGAAGCGGATTTGAGAACGGCGGAAAGGCCCGAGAGAAGAGTCATCAATAAAAATAGAGAAGAAGGAGTATATTTAGTTGATGAAATAAAAAAAAGAAAAACAAAAACAAAAAAACAAAACAAGAGACAAACAGAAATGCCGGTCTCTTGCGTTATCAATCAGCGCCGTCAGTCAAAATTCAACTCGGGAAGCGGAATGTCAATGATTTTCACAATTTCCCAGCTGTTTTGATTAATGATATGAACCGCTTTGTTGGAGAAAGTATAGAAATAATCATTGATGTAAATCGTCCGGCTGACCATGCCGCCTTCATGAACATCATCAAATTTCAATTCAATTCCCGATTCGTCAACTTTGAAAACAAAAGCATGCTCATATGTCGGAATAACAAGCAATCCTTTTTCACCATCCCAGCGAAAAGCGTGATAGTCATGATCGGCTGCGGAATAAACATTCGAATCAAAAACATAACTGTCTGTTTCAATCGGTTTGTCGGGATTTGTGACATCAAAAAGCGTTAATTTCATCGCATTGTTGTCAGCCTTTCCGAGTCCGATGACAGCCGTATCATTAATCGGATGCAAATAAGTGGAATAACCGGGAATTTTTAATTCGCCGAGAAGCTCCGGACTTTTCGGATTACTCAAATCAATAACGAAAAACGGATCAATCACCCTGTAAGTGACAAGATAAAGAATATCGCCCGTAAATCTGGAACTGTAAATTGTTTCACCCGGAGCCAGATTTTCCAATTTTCCTGCAATTTTCATTTGACCGTCCAAAACATAAACCGAATTGAAACTGTTTTCCCGAATCATCCATGAATCCGAAGAGGAAGCCGCAACTCTCAAATAACCGCCGGATTCGTCCATTGAAAATGAATTTAAAAGCAATCCCGGAACAGAACCTGTATTTATTGAAAAATCATTTAAATCCACTTTTGTAATGCTCGTCTGTTCTGCTTTTTTGACATATTCATAGGAATATGCCAAATAATCATTATGTGTCAAATTAAACAGCATTTGCTGTTCCGTCAGATTCAAACCGGCCGTATAATTTGAAACGACATCCCGTACACCCCAAGCCCGCAGATAAGGACGGATGGCGTCATAAGAAACGATTTCCAAAATTTCTTTTTTGATTTCGGGGTAAAAATCCGCGCCTTGATCTTTCATATATTGAAGATACATCAAATCTTCGTCAATGGTATAATGATTTGTCAGATAAAGCGCGTTTTCCGAACCGTAAATAATGGAAGATTCCGAACCGATTAAAGCGACCGTCTGATCAAAACTGCCGTCCTGCATGTCCACTTCGGAAAGGTAATAAACAGTATCCGTTTGCGGAACAGCCGAATTTGTATTTGTCGGGTAATAGACATTTTTGTAATCAATCGTCTGTCCCATATATTTCATCGGACTGAGAACTGTGTGGTTCAAAACAACCAGATACAATTTGCCGTCAATCATTTTGGAATCGGCATAATATCCCCACAATTGTTTTTCCCAGATTTTTTCAGGCGCCGACGGATCGGTGACATCGTACCCTTTGATTAAATTGTAATGAATCGCAACCAGCGTATTGTTAATCAAATACAAATCGCCCGACAGATTAATTTCTGAAAGAATGGCGGCCGACTCGGGCGGGAGCGCATCAATTGCAAATGTTTTTCGTTCCGTGCTGTAAGAATAATAAACATCTCCGCGGCGGTAATCCGTTTGTTCGCGGATTTGATACGGATAATAATTTTCAGGCGTATAATAAATGGTTTTGCCGTCCGTTTTAACGAGATCTGCTTCATCGATGCCGGCCGTATGAACATTTGTTTCGGAGTAGCGGGAAACAAAAGAAACTTCCGAAGAATCATAGACAGTCGGCACGGATTCGGGAACAGCATTTGGAGAGGATGTCGTGTTGCTGCTTAAAGAATAGACAGCCCCTAACACATCCCCGGCAGACCCGTTTCGGGACGGCCAAATACTTCCTGAATAAAGATTTGAATAATATTGCTCTTCATCCAGATTTCCGCGATCGGAATAATAAACGGTATTGAAATATTCTTCCATTTCACTTTCGGAAGAAAAAGATTTCATGTCTGCTTTATCAAGATCCGAAGAACCGCTTGACAAACATCCGCTGACAGAAACCGCAATAAACAAACTGCACAATAGAAGAACTGCAACTGATTTGAAAACACTCATATAAATCCCGCCAAAGTTGATAAACTAAATTTAATGGGAATGTTATATAACTTTTATTAAAAGGTAAAAATTTAAATCGGAAATAAATGAAAACAAATTCGCCCGAAAATAAAAACAAAACAAAAATAAGCAAAACAAAAATTAAGAACAAAAGCGAAAACGAAAACAAAAGGAATGAAAAAATAAAAAAAGAAGGAAAGCCGAATTTATCGGCATTCCGACAAAATTTAATTTTAAATTTCAGATTTACGCATAAACCGGTTCGGCGTGTGTCGGGTAAATCGGATCGTCATGCGTCGGATAAATGGTTCCGTAGTCGGGGTAAACCGGCTGTTCGATTGCAATCGTATTCACACGCTGCCAGTTGGTCATGTTGTAGACGTGGATTTCCTTGGAGGAGAACGTGTAAAGGAAATCACCGATGTAAACCGAGCGGACCACATAGCTGTCTTTGTGAACGTCTTCTTTCATCAAAGTGATTTTGCCGTCTTTGATTTCAAAGATGTAGGCCGATTCCGAACCCGGAACAATCATCAGATTTTTGGCGGCGTTCCATGTAAAGCCGTGGTAGTCGTAAACGCTGACATATTCGTCCTGGTTGAAGTAGAAAACATCCAGTTCGACAGGGTTTTCCGGATCGGAAACGTCGTAGAGGGACAGTTTGGTGCGCCAGTCTCTCCAGTCGCCCGAGTAGCCGAAGCCGACAAGCAGCGTGTCGCTGATCGGGTGGAGGTAGCTGTATGTGCCCTGCAGTTTCATTTCCCCGAGAACGGCCGGACTTTCCGGATTGCTCAGGTCAATCAAAAGGAACGGATCTTCGTCGGTGTAGGTCATCAGATAAAGTGTATTGCCGATGTAGCGCGTGGTCTGGACATATTCGCCTTTTGCGACATTGTCGAGTGTTCCGACAACTTCCATATCCATATTCAAAACGCTGACCATCGAACGAAGCGTGCTTTCTTCGGTTCTGTAATCATCGCCGACGGTTGAAACGACGCGCAAATAGCCGCTGTTTTCATCCATTGCGAACTTGTCGTTGATTCTTCCCGGAACGGCGCCTGAAACAACGTCAAATGTTTCCAAGTTGATTTTGGTGACGGTTGTCTTTTCAGCTTCGATAATCAAAGCGGAAGAGTAAGCGTTGTAGTCTTTGTAGAAAGATTCGTAGAATTTCGTGTTTTCATCATCGGTCAAGCCGGTGGTGTAGTTGCCGACAGCTTCGGAGACCGCCATATATTTGATGCGCGTGCTGAGATCGTAGCCCATCACTTTTTTGATGTATTTCATGGTGTCGGACGGCAGATAAGCAGAACCGTTCGATTCAACGAAATCCAAATACATGAGCTGCGTGTCGGGATAATAGTAGTTGGTCAAATACAAGTTGTCGCCGGAAACGAACATGAGCGTGCTGTAAGAACCGATGAGCGCAACTGTCTTTTCAACGTCGCCTGATTTTGTGTCCAGTTTTGTAATGTAATACGTGATGTCCGCGTTCGGGCGAATGATATCGGGACCGTACGGGTAGTAACAGTCGGAGTAAGCGATTTCTCTGCCCATGCAGACCAGCGGGAAAACGCCGAAACCGTATTCGCTGGAAACGAAATACAATTGGTCGTCAATTAAGCGGGAATCAACGTAATAGCCTTCGTATTCCTGCTCCCAGGATTTTTTCGGGGAGGCCGGATCGGAAATGTCATACGCGATAATTTTCTTGTTGTCGTAGGCTGTTGAAATTGTAATCAAAAGGTCGCCTGCCAAATAAAGACTGCCGCCGGTTTCCGTAATGTTTGAGATAATGGATGCTGTTGCGGCCGGCAATGCGTTAATGACGAGCGTCATTTGATAAGTGTCGTAGGAATAGTAAGGATATTTGGAATCATTGTGAAGCGTCACATTTGTCGGATAATACAGACTCGGTGTGTAGAAAATGATTTTGCCGTCTGTTTTAACAATATCGGCTTCGTCGACGCCGGCAATCTGAACATTTGTCTGAGAGTAATCATCAGATCCGCCGCCGCTGACACTGATGCCGTTGTCTGCGGAAGATTCAGCCATCGGTTCGGCCGGTGTCGGAGCGGGAGATTTGGAAGAATAATCCGCCGACACGGTGTTTCTGACGGAAGTCGATGAGCCCGATGAGCCCGATAAGCCGCCGTTTTCAAGATATGTCTGTAATTCTTTTTCGGATTTAAACGACGTCATGCCGACGTTATCTAAATCTTTGCTGCCGCTGTCTGTTGATAAACAGCCGGCGGCAAAGACCGCGGCGGCAGCGACAAGGCATAAGACCAAAAGGGTATGCATTTTTTTCATGAGAAATCCTTCTTAATTCGCCGAAGGGCGGCGATTTTTGAGCAATTTGAATAAAATGGTTTTTACATTTTTTGAAATGTTAAATATTTTGGAATAATTTGTTGAATATTATTTTTGAATATTTATTTAAATATTTGTTGAAATATTTGTTGAAATATTTATTGAATATTTGTTGAATATTTGTTGAATATTTGTTGAATATTTGTTGAATATTTGTTGAATATTATATGTGACATTAATACGAAACGTATAAAATGATAAATGAACGCCATGATTCAATATCAGCAAAATTAAATGCAGCATTGAATTGTTAATAGAATCAAGCGCAGGATTCTATTTATATATTTATAAGACTGCAATTCGAATTGCAGTCTAAATTCAAAAACAAAACATCATTTTCATAACTTTTTCAAACCCGAACCCCCGATAAAACCATGAAAAAAAAGAACAATGAGAAAATCATTCAAAAAACGGGGTTCGTTTTTTTGAACTTTAAAAAAGGAATGTTTTCAATTGCAAGAGTTAAACTTCAAAAAACGTTTAAAAGAAAAATAATCAAATCCTGCAACACGTTTAAAAGAAAAAATAAACAAATCTCACAAAAAGTTTAAAAGAAAAATAATCAAATCCCGCAACACGTTTAAAAGAAAAATAAACAAATCTCACAAACCGCCCCTCCAATCCGAATTTTGTGAACGAAGTGAGCAAAATGAGGATTGGAGATGTCCCAAATGATTTTCAATTAAAACGAAACAACTGTTTTCAAAATTCTTCTCCGGTCGCCTTTTTTGTTGCCTGCCGACTGAAATGCAATACAATAATGCATGCACTGTTGCCTGCGTCCCATATCAGCTGTGTGCAGCACAGGCAGTACAGGCAGCATTTCCATATGCATCATCTCATTTTTAGCACATCCGTTCGCTACGCGAACGTGGGCACAGATTACCTTCAGGTTTTCGTTTGGCACGGCTACCTTCAGGTTTCCGTTTGGCACAGATTACCTTCAGGTTTCCGTTTGGCACAGATTACCTTCAGGTTTCCGTTTGGCACAGATTACCTTCAGGTTTCCGTTTGGCACAGATTACCTTCAGGTTTCCGTTTGGCACAGATTACCTTCAGGTTTCC